>NZ_LQZA01000002.1 GCF_001581925.1 Ferrovum sp. PN-J185 | reverse complement strand
TTGTCGCCTTTGTTGCCACCGGCGTTGTTATTGCCGCCACCATTCTGGTTATTGGCTTGCTGTTGGCCACCGTTGCCGTTGTCACCTTTGTTGCCCCCGGCGTTGTTATTGCCGCCACCATTCTGGTTATTGGCTTGCTGTTGGCCACCGTTGCCGTTGTCACCTTTGTTGCCACCGGCGTTGTTATTGCCGCCACCATTCTGGTTATTGGCTTGCTGTTCTTCTTTATCTTTCTTATCAGATTTTTTGGCTTTATCACTACTACCTGGAGCAGTTGATGAATCAGATCCTGATTGATCACTCGATGATGATGAACCACTACCCGTGTCATTACTTGCAACTTGGGTATTTCCTGAATCACCACCGCCATCAACTGATTGAGTATTACCTACCGTTACATTACCAGTAGTTGATCCCGTATTACCCATTCCAGGGATCGTACTTGGTGTTGGTATATTGGTTTGCGATGCAATATTTCCACCTGAGAAGTGGTTAGCTATACTGCTGTTTGCAGCGGTATTGTCTGTATACTTGATCCCTGATGTGGCTAAATTGCTTTGTGCATCAGCATTAAGGGTACCTGCTCCCTTTATATTTACTGTTAAAGTAGATCCGGTCCCTAAAGGTGCTATGCCTGAAGTTTTGGTATTCATGGTAATGTTGCCATTACCTGTAATCGTCAACTGTTGGTTCTGTCCAGTACCATTATTTCCTAACTGAATTTGTCCAGTTGTATAACTTTGTGAACCTTGGGTAGTGACATTGCCAGCAATAATTACTTGACCATTGTAGTTAGACTTACCGGATAATATTTGACCAATATCAGCAGTTGCCTGAGTATCTTGCCATCCTGTACCAACTGTTAGGCTCTGTAATGCTGCGTTATTACCCACATTACCCATAAAGGCAATCATTGGTATTACAACAGAACTGTTTGTGGTTGCTGCTACGTCAAGTACATGAGCACCAGCTGTTGTGTCATTTACTGTGCCGTTAAAGTACACCTGTGGGTCTACAGAGATAATCGTTCTAATAATACCGTTTGTGCCATTATCTCCAATCACCACAGAACCATTATAAGTTTGTGCATTTAATGTGGTGATATCAGCATTGATATTAATAGTCGCTGCACTAACCACTAATTGGTAAGGTGAGATAGCTACTACATTGCTGTAATTACTATATAAAGTGCTTAATGGAGAACCTACCTGGCCGTTAAAGGTTACTGAACCATTATTAGCCGTTACGGTAATGGAGCGTTCTTGGGTCTTACTGCTTGCACCAGAGGTGAGTGTACCGACTAAGCTGATATTACCGTTTTGACTGGTTATTACTATTGGCGTGATGGTGCCACCTGATACATCACCACCTAATAAACCAACGTTTTCATTAAAGTTAACGTTTTGTGAGGTAGTAATATTGTTTTGAATATAAGCTGTATTCGAACCATTAATGGTTAGACTTGTAAGAGGAGCAGCTGTACTACCTACCGTACCATTTAGGTTAACTGTAGAACTACCTGAATTGATTATTAGATTGTAAGCACCGGTAATTGATCCTGCTACACTTAAACCATTTACAGCACTAACAGTACTATCTCCAGTAAGTACTAGACCACCAACTGAGCCAGAAGAACTAGTATTACCGTTATATACTACACTAGAGTTATTTACTCCTGTCCCTGCTACGCTGATTATATTTCCTATCGTATACCCATTTACGTTTAAGCTAGAACCACTTGCTACTGATACAGAAGCATTTCCCAACGCACTGTTATTACCAACAACTAACGTTCCACCACTCACCGTTGTTCCACCACTATACGTATTGTCTCCCGACAAGGTTAAGTCTCCCGATCCTTGTTTTACTACAGCACCAATTCCTGATATGACTCCACTCATAACGAGGTTTTGCGCCACCCCAACAAGAGAAACTATAGGATAGCCACCATATGGATTTCCTGTGAACTGCGAAGTTGTTGTTGAATTCGTAGATGTCTGATTGAAACCTGTATTTGCTACATTCTGTCCACCTAAAATTAATGTATAACTTCCACCTGCAACAATATTTGCATTACCCGTTAACGTAACTGTATTAGTTGTACTGTTAAATGAGGAGTAGTTAAATGTTCCTACAGTGCTACCACCCGATGTCAAAGTAACGCTTACATACGGAGCCATTTGTGATGCTGGGTTAATATATGCTGCAGTATTATTAAGCTGTAACGTTAATTGAGTGACATCACCACTACTTCCAGCAGTAAATGTATATTGAGGATTAATATTACTTCTAAAGAGATTATTATAAAAAGTAACTGGATTACCTACAGTATTTAATAATGTAAATGTTCCTGAATTACTATTAATGTTAAATAATAACTCTCCACCATTAAGTACAACACCACTAATACCTGAATTTATACTTGCAACGCTATTAACCGTTAACACACCACCATTAACCGTCGTTCCACCACTATAGGTATTAATACCGCTTAGTACCACTGTACCTGTATAGGTACTTGAGCCATTTATCGTTAAGCCATTTGCACCTGTTATTACACCAGACAAAGTTAATGTGTCTGAACTCGGTGCATTGATCGTTGCCGCACCACTTAAGACTATTGGATTACTTAATGCAATAGTACTTGCTCCAGCTTGTAATGCTGTAGCGTTAGCTAAGGTTAAAGTTCCCGTACCCAACGCACTGTTATTACCAACAACTAACGTTCCACCACTCACCGTTGTTCCACCACTGTACGTGTTGGCTCCACTTAACGTTAATGTCCCAGTACCCGTAACTTTTAACGAGCCTGGGTTACCACTGGAATTTTCAATAACAGAGGAAATTGATTGCGGACCAGTAACATTAACAGTTAAAGTACCGTCATTGGCTATTGCGCCACCGGTAATACTATTATTAGTACCACTTAGATTGATTGTATTAGATCCATGAAATGTCCATGATCCGTAAGTGTCTCCTGCCCCTACAGCAGAGATAGTGGCATTACCTTGAAGATTAATTGTACTACTGCCGCCAGGCTCAGATAAAGTCTGCCCTATACCACCAGTGCCAATCTGCGTATTTTCAAGCGCACCACCAGATGATATTGTTACTGTAAGTCCTGTTCCATTTAACTGGTTATAACCACCTCCAGATATCGCTAATACACCATTGTTTTCAATAGTTATATTTTTTGTGCCATTCATTGCACTTGCGCTAGATCCATCAAGGTTAACTGTTCCATTACTTACAGTCAGCGAACCAGTAAAAGTGTTTCCACCAGACAGGGTCAGTTGTCCGCCCTGTACAGTCAAGCCAACCACACCACCACTGCCTATATTGTCTTTAATCACTCCAGCAAAGGTAGTCGTTCCTCCCGCTACACTTAATGTTGATGTGGTACTGGCTTTAGAGTTATATATCTCATCACTCGCTCCACCTGTTAATGAGGCAAACGTCTGATTATTCCCATACAAGTCTAAATTGGCTGTGCCGCTCATCACTAAGGCACTCGCACTAGCAATCGATCCACCTGAACCCAACTGCAACGTTCCTGAGCTAATACTTGTGGTGCCTGTATAAGTATTAGCATTCGTTAATGCTACCGTTCCTAACCCTGATACGGTAACACCATAATTCGTTCCGGAGATCACTCCAGATAAAGTTAAGACATCACCAGCATTCGTTGCAGAGAGCGTACTATTACTCGTTAAGGTGATATTCCCTGCATAACTACTGGTCGTATCTCTAACCGTACCACCAGATAGTGTCATTGGATTCGCTCCAACAGCCACATTCTGTAAATCAAGTATTGCTCCACTATTAACCTGAACAGTGCCCGTCGTCGCTCCTAAACCACTATTGTTAGTAATGGTAAGAATACCTCCATCAACCGTCGTGCCACCACTATACGTGTTGGCTCCGTTTAAGGTGAGGTTACCAGCACTCAATGTCAGCGTGCCGCTTCCACCTATGTTGTTTGATACCACTAATCCGCTACTAGGTAAATCAAAGACTAGAGAACTATTATTGGTTACCGCTCCACTTCCTAAGGAACCAGCGTTTATTCCATCACCAATCTGTAACGTACCGTATTGAACAGCTGTGGTTGTAGATGTGTTGTTACTGTTATTAATTACTACTGTACCTGTATAGGTACTTGTTCCATTTATCGTTAAACCATATGCACCTGTTATGCCACCTGATACGGTTAAGGTATCTGAACTCGGCGCATTAATCGTCGCAGCACCTGTTAAAGCTATCGGATTACTTAAACCAATTGTTGTCGCTCCAGCTTGTAATGTTGTGCCATTAGATAAGGTTAATGTTCCTGTACCCAAGGCATTATTATTACCAACAATTAATGTTCCTGCATTAACCGTGGTGCCACCGCTATACTGGTTGCTGGAATTATTTAATGTCAGATAACTACTACTCTGCTTAGTGATTGATCCTGATCCAGTAATTAGATTATTAACAACCGAACTGCCATTAGTTACAAACAGAAGATTACCATTATCAACAATCTCCCCCGTACCTACCGTTCCTGTTATTCCGCCCGAAATACCAATCTGTAGCGTCCCAGAGTTAATAGTGGTAATACCTGTATAAGTATTTGTACCAGTTAAAATGAGTGTTCCCGGTGAGCCTGCCACTGCACCTGTAAAACTCAAATTGGTTGGTCCACTAATGGATCCTGATATTTGGTTAGCAGAATTTGATGACGTGATATTGATAGCAATTAAGTTTGTACTAATTCCACCAATAGTTGTTTTTCCACTACCACTATTAATAGTTAATGAACTTCCAGATAGCGTTCCAGTTACCGTACCAAACCCAAAGGCAGCAATCCCTGAACCACCATTTCCACCTGAGGTAGCTTGACCACCAATACCACCGCCACCGCCACCGCCTGAGTTAGCTGTTGCTGAATTACCGTTCACATTGCCAGCACTTTGACCACCACCACTGCCAGCACCACCACCGCCACCAAGACCACCCGCGCAAGTGACAGCATTAAATGTACACATCCAATGGCCGCCGCCGCCACCACCACCATAGACTGTTGATGTACCTAAAAGTGTTGAGGGTATACCGGAACCACCGTTACCACCATTGTATTGAGGGCTTGCTTGACCCACACTAAGTGCACCACCACCACCACCACCACCCGTTTCATTTTGCGCAGACCCTCCAGCATTACCATAATAGGTTAACTGTGTACCTTGAAGTGGAGTAACAGCAATATTAGGAGTACTCGTCGCTGTATTTACTGTGCTACATACAAGTGTGCAAGGAATACTGATATTAGAAGGCATATATACATAAGCTGAGTTATATCCTGTACCACCATAATGGGCTGAACTATAACCATTACCTCCACCACCAGAACCGCCTCCAAGACCGGTTGAATAAGTGCCGTAACTACTACCAGTTCCCCCTCCACCGCCACCTACAGCAATTTCACTGACTATTCCGCCAACAATAGAAGTATTGTTACCATTAGCACCTTGACTGTTTGGTGAACTACTACCCAATCCACCCGCACCAACAGTTATAGAATAAGAAACACCACCTACTAAATTAAGGGTACCAACACCAACACCGCCGCCGCCACCGCCACCGCCGCCTTCATTACCATAGTTGGCACCCCCACCTCCACCACCTGCAACTAATAGAGTATTATAGTAGTTTGTAGTATTACCATTGGGTGTGAATATATAGCTATTACCGCTATATGAAAAACTACCAATATTTCCTATACTTTGAGGTGTTGAGGTTAAAGTTAGTGTCGTGTAGCTTTGCCCGGCATTGGTCGAGTATTCAAATACACCCGAACCTAAAAAGGCGATCAAATCGTTATTGGTTGGCTCTATTAAATTGGCGCTGACATTACCAATTATCAAAACATTGCCGTTATTTGTAGAAGTAAGATTAATATTTGTTGCGGTCAAAACGAGATTACCACCAAACGACTGATTACCTGAAGTTGTAACTGACCCACCTAAATTGACATTACCAGTACTAATAGCTGTTGCGTTTGTATAATTAATTGAAATTGAAGAAAGCGGGACTATTGCACCAATACTCCCGGTAAAGGTTACTGTTCCTGTCCCGTTACTAATGGTTAACGCTTGACTATTTGCTGTTGTTCCATCTACGTTTGAATTAAAAATTATATTATTGTTATTGGTGGTTAAGCTTGTATCCCCGGCTAACGTTACATTACCGTTATAGCTCGTCGTCCCACCATATGCTGTGAGAGTTAAAGCACCTCCAATATTTATTGCCGCACTAATTGTTATATTGTTATAGGCAGAAAGCGTCAGGTTTCCACTCCCAGTAGAAGTAATTGACGCACTAACTGTAATGTTTCCACTCCCAGAACTAGTGGTATTTGAACAAGTGGCGTTTGTACAAGTGTAACCTGACGATGTAGTTTGAATGGTTACGTCGGTATTATTATTTAATGCAGTTTCTATACTTGCGGCTGTTGTTGCATCAATAGTGATATCTGTTGGATCCAACAACCACATCCCTCCTCGACCTGCGTTGATGGAGGCGAGTAGGTTAAGGGTGTGACCTGAGGTTTCGATGTAGCCACCATTAGTTATGTTGGTGGGATCCGTTTGTTGAGCGTTAAGAGTGGTAGTGCTATCTAATGTGGTAATGGCTGAGAAGGGAATCAGTTTATTGATTGCATCGTTACCAATCTTGATGGTCCCACCTTGGGTTAAACCTTGGGCATTAATAATGGTGTTGTTGGTTAAGCTCGTGGAGTTAGCACCTGAGATTAAGATTGTTCCACCGGGTCCTGCTTGACCGTTAGTTTGGATGATACTATTTTGTAGGGTGATGTCACCGGTGTTGGAGGAGAGACTAATCAGGCCACCGGTTTGGCCGTCTGCGTTGAGGTTACTGTTACTCAAATTAATGGAGGGGCTGTTACCCAACTTGATGGTACCACCTAATCCATTTCCACCATTGGTTTGAATATATCCTTGAGAGCTGATGGTGCCAATGTTATTTGTACCCAGGGTAATACTGCCACCATTGAGACTACCATTAGCTGTTAATTGAGAAGCTGACTCTAGGTTCAAGTTACCACTGGTGGTGGTAATCGTAATACTCCCTGCTGAACCTTGGGTGTTGTTGGCAGTGATCACACCAAACAAATCGAAGGTACCGGCAAGGATATTAATGAGAGGGTTGTTACCCATCCCATTTATTGATCCGTAGCTAACAAAGCTTTGGCTTGATGTCACGCTAACTTGGTTAGCGTTGATTTGGCTACCGGCATTTAATAATACTTGAGCAGCTTGGATGTTTACATCTAATAGGGTACCGGTAATGGTACCGTTATTAATAACAGCGCCATCAGCAACTAAGTTAAGGGTAGATTGTGATCCTGAGGTTTTTTGAATGACCACACCTGAATTAATAATAAGGTCTCCTGCACCAGTGCTACAGGTTCCTACACTAGAGCATCCTGCGGAATTCACTGATAAAGTCACACTACCTGTGTTTAATGCTTGAGAGATGACAGAAGCTGCTGTGCTATCAATGGTTAAGTTATAGGGATCTAGTACCCAGTTACCATTCGTACCCTGCGCGTTTTGTGCTGAGACATTAATGTTCGCTTGACTACCGATGGTGAGTGATCCGTGTGAGCTGGTTTCTACCACGCCACCGTTACCACCATTGACTCCACCCTGACTCTTGATTGAACCATTCACTGTGGTGTGGGTTTGTGACATGACGTACACAGAACCACCGTTACCTTGGTTGGTTGAGGAAGTATTAACAGTTGATCCAGCGTTTAAGGCGATGTTGTTACCAGTGATACTTACCTGACCACCATTGCTATTACCTTGGGCTAAGGTTTGTGATTGGTTATTGAGGTTAACGTTATCGCCATCAATAACAATGCGTCCACCCACTTGGTTTAGAGCAAGATTACTAACACTCACCTTACCGCCTTGGTTAATCACCTCTCCCACTAATTCATTCGCAGCACGGGCGGATAAGATAATTAATCCACCTGGAGCAATCACTGCATTGTGGTTCTCCACTAACGCATTAATATGACTGGGGGTAGCGGTAATCGATGCTAAGTGATTACCTGAATTAAAGTTAAGAGTAATAGTATTGCCTGCAGCCAGAACCACTGTTCCCATCTGAGCAATAATGATGCCGTTGTTTCTGACAGCGGGGGCTAATAAGGCCACATAACGACCAAGGCCTGCAGTGATGTTTCCTTCATTCACCACAGAGCCTGTTGTTCCATTCTCACTGTAGGTGGCTTTACCCTTCATGTAATCGCTATCACTAATATTATTAGTGGTTGCCACTAAGGCCCCAACGTTTACACTGGCTGAAGGACTAAAGTACACACCCTGAGGATTAACTAATACCACTTCACCATTGGATTTGATCTGACCAAAGATCTGACTGACATTAGGGTCACTGATTCTATTTAAGGTAGAAGACTGACTATTGGGTTGATTATAAGTCACCGTGGCATTCTGACCCACGTTATAACTGTTCCAATCAATCACAGCACGTTGACTGCTCTGATTAATGGTCATTGAAGCACTATTGGCTCCCACACTCTGACTAATCACAGCATTCCCTGCAGACACCACTCCACCCCCAGGCAAAGCCGTCACAGCAGGGGCTGCGTGGGCGCCTAAACTAAACAAGCTCGCTATTGTTACCAGCAGCTTAAATTGTAAGGGTGGTTTGATCAAAAAAACTCCAAATACTTTTTTAATAAATCTTATTTTTATTGTTTTGTGAATTATTGCAAAAACAACAGGGAGTTTTCTTACAAATCCTTACGAGAACCAAGAAAAATAGCAAATAATTAAGATTTTTTGATTATTTAAACTTACCAATAACTTAAATAACAAATAAAAATATATAAAAAACAAAAGGTTAGATATTATATTGGATATATATTTAAAATATTTTTTAATTTTTAAATATAATTAAAATTATGGTGAATTCAAACATGAAGTGCAATTTTTAGAACCGGTAGGTTAAATGGGCAGTATGCGGTAGCATTTATACCCCTTTAACCGCCAAGTCGAAATTGTACAGATGACATACACCCACCTTACCCAAGAAGAACGATACCAGATTTATGCCCTTAAAAGGGCAGGAATTACTCAAAAAGTGATTGTCCGAATACTGATGCGTAGTGAATCTACCATTAGTAGAGAAATAAGCAGAAATAGTGGCCTGAGAGGATACCGTCCCAAACAGGCTCATCACAAGTCTCAAAGAAGACGGGTAGCAAATGCCAGAACAATCACCACTGAAGACTGGCAATGGGCCCAATCTAAGCTCTTGGAGCAATGGAGTCCTGAACAAATTAGTGCTTTTGTGGATATTAGCCATGAGACTATTTATCAGCGCGTTTATCAAGATAAAGAGCAACATGGGATACTGTGGAAGTGTCTACGTTGCCAAAAGAAGTACAAGAAGCGTTATGGTTTGTTAGAACGCCGTGGAACCATACCCAATCGACTCTCTATTGAAGAGCGGCCTATTGTAGTCAATGATCGAAGTCGTATTGGCGACTGGGAAGGAGATACGATCATAGGTAAAAATCATAAACAAGCATTGGTGAGTATAGTGGAACGACAGTCTAAACTAACCCTAATTCATAAAGTAGTAAGAAAAACCGCTGATGCCGTTAGTGGCGCGATAGTTGAGTTATTAAACCCACATAAAAACAAGGTGTTAACTATTACCGTAGATAATGGCAGAGAATTTGCGGGGCATCAGGAAATCGCTCAACAATTAGAAGCCAACGTGTACTTTGCACACCCCTATGCATCATGGGAGCGCGGAACAAATGAGAATACCAATGGCTTAATGGCTCCACACCAAAAGAGGGGGCACCTTAATCGAATTAGTCTAAACTAAATCCTTGATTTTGCGATCAAAAAGGAGATTAAAGTGCCCAAGAACAATCTTATCCTAAATTTACCTGGTTTTTCCATAGTAAAAGTAAGTGGTTATCAACCTTTATTATTAGATGTGAAATATAACCGCTTAGCCCGCTGTAGCCACTGCCACAGTAAACAGGTACGTAAAAAGGCATCCTATATACGAACAGTTCATCATGAACTAATAGGCCATAGGCGCAGTATATTAAGGTTTAAAGCCTATAAGTTGTACTGCCATACCTGTTGTCGTTATGGTAACCAACAATTCCCAGGTATTAATAAATATCAACGTGCTACCTGGCGAGCTCAGGCAGCAGTATTTCATGACCATAGTCGTGGTGTATCTCAAAAAGACTTGGCTGAACGCTACAATAAAGGCAAAGCCACCATAGAACGTTGGTATCAACGTCACTACCAACAACAGCATGGAGAGCTCTTAACTAAGGTCTGTCCATTAGTGCTTGGTATTGATGAACACTTCTTTAGTAAGAAAGAGGGGTTTGCTACCACGCTTTGTGATCTACGAAAGCATAGGATCTTTGATGTGGTTCGTGGCCGTAGTGAGGGGGACTTAAAGGGCTATTTGCATCAGTTACCCGGCAAGGAGCAAGTTAAGGTCATCTGTATGGATTTAAGTAGTACCTATCGCTCTATTGTTAAAAAGTACTTCCCTAATGCATTAATTGTTAGCGACAGGTTTCATGTGATTCGTTTAATTCAACATCAGTGCATGATGACGTACAGAGAACTCTGTAGTGAGATAAAAAGCAATAGAGGGATCTTGGCGTTATTGAGAACAAGGCCGGACAACCTAAGTCAAGATAAAAAGGCCAAAAGAGATCTGTTCTTAGCTCAACATCCAGCTATTGCAGCTATTTATCAATTCCAACAACAACTTCATACGTTGTTAATGAAAAGGGCTTTAACGCAACAGGCGTGTCGTGAAGTGATTCCTGTATTCCTAAATATGCTAACTGAGTTAAAACAAAGTGCTTTTAAACCATTATCTGCCTTAGGTAAAACACTCAGTTCATGGAAAGAAGAGATTGCGAGAATGTGGCGTTTTAGTAAATCTAACGGTATTACAGAAGAGTTTCACCGTAAGATGAAACTGATTCAGAGAAGAGCTTATGGATTTAGAAACTTTGAGAATTACAGAGTGCGTGTTAAGGTGCTCTGTGGATGATTAAAACTGCCCCCTTAAATGGGAAAGAGCCTTAAAACTGCCCCCTTAAATGGGAAAGAGCCGGATTAGGTAGAGTGTCTGTTATGTAAGTTATTGATTTTATTGGTGCCGACAGTAAGAATCGAACTCACGACCTTCTGATTACAAATCAGCTGCTCTACCATCTGAGCTATGCCGGCCCTGTAAAACGCATATGATACCTGATTACTTGATGATTGTCAGGTTAGGCCTTGGTTTTTTATTGGGTGATGCTACTTCAACCTCTAATGTTGATGCTATTTCAGCCGAATTATCCAACTCAATATCCTCTGAGTCGTCAGGCTCGATATCAAAGAACATACCCTCACCCGTCTCTTTTGCATATAACCCAGAAACAGACGACCAAGGTACATTAACTTCTTGAGAAACACCACCAAAACGCGCATTAAATTGAATCGAGTCATTACTCATTTGCAAACCACGGGTCGCATTTTGACTGATATTTAACACAATCTGTCCCTCTTTAACAAACTGTATAGGTACCCGGGTTTGCTGATTAACGGTCACATGAATTAGAGGCGTGAATCCGTTATCACAACACCATTCCCATAGAGCTCGCGCAAGATAGGGTTTGGTTGATGTGGCCATACTTATTTCCTCATTGCTTTTTCTGCTGGCGTCATTGAATCAATAAACGCTTGTCTTGCAAACAATCTTTCTGCGTACTTAAGTAGTGGAGCAGCACTCTTTGGCAAAGTAATATCGTAATGCTCTAAACGCCATAAGAGTGGAGCAATAGTGACATCTAACATGGAAAATTCTTCACCAAGCATGAATTTTTGCTTAACGAATACTGGTGCAATTTGAGCTAAGCTATCACGAACTGAGGCTCTCGCCTTATCAATCAATTTAGCGTTACCACTTTCAATAATAGATACTTGATTAAAGAGTTCTTTCTCAAAACGGAATAAGAACAATCTAGCACGGGCACGCATCACAGGATCAGCTGGCATTAATTGCGGATGAGGGAAACGCTCGTCAATATATTCATTAATAATGTTGGATTCAAACAGAATTAAATCTCTTTCCACCAAAATAGGTACTTCATTATAAGGATTCATAATGCCAATATCTTCTGGCTTATTAAATAAATCAATATCAATGATCTGAAAATCCATACCTTTTTCGTATAAAACGATACGGCAGCGATGGCTAAAGGGGCACGTGGTGCCTGAATACAATGTCATCATAACTATTATCTCGTGTGCTAGGCGTTAAATTAATGAATGTCTTTCCAAAACTCTTTTTTCAGAGCATAGGAGAGGGCAAAGCCCAAAATTAAGAAGATTATGACACCATAACCCATATGAATTCTAGTCTCCCGATTGGGCTCGGCCATAAAAGACATATAGTTTACAAGATCATAAACGAATTGATCATACTCTGCAGCGGTTAATTTACCGGGTTTTTCTAATACTAGACTCTCTTTAGTTAAGTGTTGACGATCCGCATTAGGTGCCAATACTTGGGTACCCTGAAGCGCATAAAGAACATGGGGCATTGCCACATTAGGGAAAACCACATTATTCCAACCTGATGGGCGCGAATCATCTTGGTAAAATCCTTTTAAATAAGAATATAACCAATCAGCGCCTCTGACTCTTGCCTCAACGGATAAATCAGGGGGGGCTACGCCAAACCATTCTTTTGCATCTCTGGAACTAAAAGCCACTACCATACTGTCGCTGATTTTTGAGCCCGTTAAAATGAGATTTTTTTCAATCTGTTGCTTATTTAAACCAATTTTTTCTAATAAATCGTAACGAACAAACTTTGCACCATGACAGGTCACACAATAATTAATAAAGTGTTCAGCCCCTCTTTGTAAGGACGCATAGTCTGTTCCGTTAATACTAATATGTTGAAGCGGCACTTCTTCCTCAGCGTGAGCAACAACTGTAGTGACGCTTAACATCACTAGATAAATGAACGGCACTATTTTTTTTATCATCATCAGCCCCTCATTAAGTCAACCGTTCAGGCACAGGCTTTGTTTTATCCAAACGACTTATCCAAGGTAACAGGAAGAAAAAGCCAAAGTACACCACAGAACATACTCTAGATACTGGATTAACATACCAAATAGTGGGGTTTTGCGTGCCCATATAACCCAATATTAAAAAGGCAATAAAAAACAAATATAAAGCTGTTTTGTAGAGTTTCCCACGATAACGAATGGATTTCACTATGCCACGATCAAGCCAGGGCAAGAGCATAAAGATAGCAACTGATAATCCCATGGCTATTACGCCAAGTTGCTTTTGAGGAATAGCACGCAAAATGGCATAAAAAGGAGTGAAGTACCAAACCGGCTCAATATGTGGCGGAGTTTTTAATGGATCGGCTGGAATAAAGTTGTTGGCCTCCAAAAAGTGGCCACCAAATTCCGGTGAGAAAAAGACAATGGCAAAGAAAATAATAAAAAACGCCATCAATCCCATTAAATCTTTCACCGTGTAATAAGGGTGGAAAGGAATACCATCTAAGGGAATACCCGTATTCGGATCTTTTACTTTCTTGATTTCAATGCCGTCAGGATTATTGGAACCCACCGTATGTAATGCCACGATATGTAAAAACACGAGAACACATAACAATAAGGGGATGGCGATAACGTGAAAAGCAAAAAAACGATTGAGTGTGGCATCTGCAATCACATAATCTCCACGAATCCATAAGGCCAGAGGTGGGCTTAAGGCATCAATGAGAGAAACGATAACTTGCGCTCCCCAATAGGACATTTGTCCCCAAGGTAATAAATAACCAAAAAATGCTTCAGCCATAAGACAAAAATAAATGGCCATACCTAATAACCAAATTAGCTCTCTTGGCTTTTTATAGGAGCCATACAACATACCACGAGTCATATGTAAGTACACCACCACAAAGAACATCGATGCACCAGTGGAATGCATATAACGTATTAACCAACCATAATCCACATCACGCATGATGTATTCCACCGATGCAAAAGCTAATTTTGCATCTGGCTTATAGTTCATGGTCAGAAAAATCCCTGTGATGATTTGCATCACAAGAACAATGGTGGCTAGAGAACCGAAGTAATACCAAAAATTAAAGTTTTTAGGAGCGTAATACTCCGCTAAATGATCGCGCCAGACTGAAGTCATTGGAAAACGATCGTCAATCCAGTGCTGTAACCGTGATAATGTGGCTCTCATAATCAAGCCTCTCCCTTGTCATCACCTATCATAATTTTTTTATTGGGCAAATACTTATATGGCGGAATTCTCATATTAAGGGGCGCTGGAACAGATTTAAACACCCTTGCCGACATGTCATATTTCGAACCATGACAGGGGCAAAAGAAACCACCAGGCCAATCATTCCCCATCCCGTCCGCTGCTCCTACTTTCATTTTACTGACAGGAGAACAGCCCAAATGAGTGCAAATACCTACCACCACTAAAATCTCAGGATGGGTATTAATAGAGCGATTAATATTTTTACAATACTCTGGTTGTTCAGAGCTATTGGAATCAGGGTCCGCTAGAAAATGAGCATTTTTATTTAATTGCTCCATCATCTGCGGCGTACGATACACTATCCAAATAGGTTGACCGCGCCACGCTTGAGTAATCATCATGCCAGGCTCAAGAGAAGAAATATCAACTTCCACAGGAGCACCCGCTGATTTGGCTTTAGCACTTGGCAACATACTGCTAACAAAGGGAGTAGCTATAGCTGTAACACCAGCAGCGCCCATGGCTACTGTTGCACTGACCAGAAACTGACGTCGGCCAGAATTGGTATTATTATGATTCATGACAAATTACCTATTTCGGCTAATATAATACCGATGACTGTTTTTATTTTAACAGATCAAGATATAAACCTTAAGCATCTTTTGTGAAAATTTGAGAAAATATTCAACAACTTAAGAATCAATCTAAACTAATATTGTTATTCAAAAATTTATGAAAAAACTTTGGCTGGTTTTTGCGCAATCCGTTACCGTCTGTCTCGGTATTATTTTTGTTGTGAGTTTATTTCGTAATGATTTGATTACACACACTTCTATCTTAACAACAGTTGATACGGCCTCTCGCACCAAAGGTACTCCTCCTTATTCCTTTCGTGTTGCCGCCAAAAAAGCCATGCCCTCTGTGGTCAATATTTTTACCACCAAAGAAGTCAGTAACCCCCACAGTTCAGTTTTTCCCAATAACCCGGAATTAAAAAAATTCTTTAATGACAACTTTCCTCCTCAACCAGAGAAACAATTAAGCCTTGGTTCAGGGGTCATTGTCTTAAATAAAGGCTATATCCTAACCAATGATCATGTTATTGATGGCGCACAAGAAATCCAAGTGGTTCTCTCAGATGGGCGTGTTGCTAAAGCTGAAGTCGTGGGGACTGACCCTGAAACGGATCTGGCCGTATTAAAAGTTAATCTACCTAATCTCTCTGCCATTACTTTTGGTGCCTCAGATCAAGTGAGTGTAGGTGACATTGCCATTGCCATTGGTAACCCTTTCGGGGTGGGTGAGACTGTCACAATGGGAATTATTAGTGCACTAGGGCGTAACCGCTTAGGTCTTAACACTTTTGAGAATTTCATTCAAACCGATGCAGCGATTAATCCCGGTAATTCTGGTGGCGCATTGGTTGATGCCAATGGCAACTTAATTGGCATTAATACTGCCATCTACTCAAAATCAGGGGGCTCCCAAGGCATAGGTTTTAGCATTCCTGTGAGTACTGCAAAAAATGTCATGGAAGCTATTATTGATCACGGTGAAGTGGTTCGGGGTTGGATTGGGGTTGAAGCGCAAGACTTAACGCCTGAACTGGCTGAAACATTTCACCTACCCAATACTGAAGGGGCGCTGTTAGCAGGAATTTTAAAGAATGGACCAGCTGATAGAGCAGGGGCCAAACCAGGAGACATCTTAATTGAAGTGAATAATCACCCCATCAGTGACTCAAAAGACATGTTGAACCAAGTGGCTATGCTAAAACCCAAAGCCGCAACCACCATAAAAGTAATTAGAAATGGTAAACCACTCACTCTCAACCTAGTGGTTGATAAACGACCCAAAGGGCATATTAAGAATCTAGAGGAACAGGATGGTCCTTAGACAAAGGGGTCATCCTACTCGCAGCAATGATCCCCACTTCATAAAGTAGCCACAAGGGTAGAGCTAACAGAGTCTGCGAAATGGCATCAGGTGGGGTAAACACAGCGCCAATAATAAAGGCCCCCACAATCACATAACGTCTTGCACCACGCAATTGAGTAACAGACAATACGCCAAATTTAACCAATAACACAACAGCCACTGGTGTCTCAAAGGCCAAACCAAAGGCAATGAACATATTAATCACAAAGCTTAGGTATTTATCTATATCCGTCATGATTTCCACACCCTGAGGGGCGGTGTTGGCTATAAAACCAAACACAAAAGGAAAAACACCGAAATAGGCAAACAACATGCCACAATAAAAAAGGAGCGTACTACTAAATATGAGAGGAAGCGCTAATTTCTTCTCGTGTGAATAGAGTCCAGGCGCGATAAACCCCCATATTTGACTTAATACGTAGGGTAGGGCGATTAAAAAAGCTACAAGTCCTGCCACCTTCATCGGTACAAAAAATGGCGTTGTCACTTCAGTGGCAATCATATGGCCACCCGCCGGCATCTTTTTCAGTAATGGCAGTGCAAGCCAAGTATAAAGACGGTTTGCTACCGGCAATAGACATAAAAAAACCACGAATACAGAGGCCACTGCACGTATGAGCCTAGTACGTAATTCAATTAAATGCGAGATAAACTCTTGAACGCCGCTATTTTCTTCTATCACGATGCCTCCGTGGGTGGCGTTTCATCAAGTGAGAGCGCAAACTGTGCGCTTTTAATGGGTTGACTTCTAGTGGGTGGTTTTGCCCTAACACTGTAAGGATCTCCGGCCACCCCCACTATGGCGACGGTAGCAATACCAGTAAAAGAGTGCTCACTAATTGATTCTACGATAGGCGTATCCGTTACAGAATGAATGGTGTTCTCCTGTTGCGCTACTGGAGAATTCAGAAAATCTGCTGTCTGTTGCTGTGATTGATTGAGAATGCCCTGCGCTTCTTGATGCGCTTCTTTGATTCTATCTTGCACTTCTTTTAATTGGGCTTTTTGTAATTCATTGTCAATTTCATCTTTCACTGTGGCGGCATAGCGTCTAAAGCGTCCAAATAAAATACCTGCCCCACGCGCTACACGTGGGAGCCTCTCCGGACCAATGGCAATCAGTGCCACCAGAGCCACCAGTGCAATTTCAGAAAAACTATAATTGAACATGAACTAGATGAATACCCAACAATGGCCTTTAAGAATGCTCTTTGGTTTTATTGGCCACATCCTGTTGAACGCTATTGGCTGCTTTTTCTTCAAGTGGCTTTTTCTCTTCAGAGGCTGCAGTCTCATTACCTGCCATCCCCTCTTTAAAGCTCTTTACAGCACCACCTAGATCAGAACCAATATTACGTAATTTTTTTGTACCAAATACCAACACTACTATCAATAAAATAAGTAGTAAGTGTTGAATTGTAAATAAGTCACCCATGAAACCCTCCGCTATGAATAATCGTTATTGTTGTATTTTAAACGTATAAACAGTCCACTACAAACTGCCGCCCCCCATTACATGGACGTGTAAGTGAAACACCTCTTGACCACCTGCTTTACCTGTATTAACTACTGTTTTATATCCATCAGGTAATCCCTCTTGTTTGGCTAATTGTGAGGTCATTAACATCATCTTACCCAATAATGCCTGATCTTCAACCTGACAGTCCATCAAAGAAGAGATATGTTTTTTAGGAATAATCATGAAGTGTACCTTCATGTGAGGGCGAATATCGTAGAAAGCAAAGATATCGTTGTCTTCGTAGACTTTTTTAGATGGAATTTGTCCTGCAATAATTTTACAAAAAACACACTCTGACATGGTTACTCCCCTTTACGTGATGCTTTTTCATCAATCCCAGAAATGCCTTCTCGTCTGGCTAATTCTGCTAATACATCATCCATCGATAAATCAAAATAAGCGAGTAATACCATCAAATGAAAACATAAATCAGCACTTTCTTTGATGACTTCTAGTTTAACTCCATCTTTGGCAGCCAAAATTGTTTCAAGAGACTCTTCACCCACTTTTCTAGTGATGGTATTGATACCCTTATGATATAAAGAAGAGACATAAGAAGAATCAGGAGAGGAGCCTTTACGGGCGTTCAGGGTTTCCGTTAATCTCTTTAATACATCTTGATATCCACTCACGCTATTATCCTTTTTTGTATATGTCTGAGGGATTCTTTAACACAGCATCCACTTCTTGCCACTCATTGTTGTGCCATTTTTTATAAAAGCAATGTGCTCGCCCTGTGTGGCAGGCTACTCCACCAATTTGCTCTACCATAAGTAACAATGTATCACCGTCACAATCCAAACGAATCTCTTTTATTTTCTGGAAATGTCCGGACTCCTCTCCCTTATGCCATAACTTGTTACGTGAACGCGACCAATATACCGCTTCACCTTTTTTTATTGTTAACGCAAGTGACTCTTGATTCATCCAAGCTAACATTAATACTTGATGAGTGGTCGCATCTTGAGCAATAACAGGGATTAACCCTTGTTCATTCCATTGAATTTCAGCTAACCAATCACTCATAGCCTCACCTCAACACCATGGTCTCTTAAATACGCTTTGGCTTCTCTGACTGTGTATTCGCCATAATGAAAAATACTCGCAGCGAGCACCGCATCAGCCCCACCTAACTCTATCCCATCAAGCAAGTGCTGTAGCGTTCCCACCCCACCACTGGCGATAATAGGAATGCCTACTGATTCACTTATTTTTTTGGTTAACTCCAAATCAAAACCAGATTTTGTGCCATCGCGATCCATACTGGTAATCAGTAATTCTCCAGCACCCAGTTTATAACATCTTTCGGCCCATTCTATTGCATCAAGCCCTGTTTCTTTTCGGCCACCATGGGTGAATACACCAAACCCAGAGGGGGTATTCGCGCGTTTTGCATCAATCGCTACAACAATGCATTGTGAACCAAAACGCTGTGCGGCATCCGCAATTAACTGCGGATTCATAATGGCGGCTGTATTAATACTGACTTTGTCAGCCCCTACATTAAGTAAGGTTCTCACATCCTCCACTTGCCGTACTCCACCCCCAACTGTTAGCGGAATAAATACTTGGGAAGAAACGTGTTCAATAATAGGAAGAATTAAGCCCCTCTCATCAGAGCTTGCTGTGATATCCAGAAAAGTCACTTCATCAGCGCCCTGTTCATCGTAGCGCTTGGCTATCTCGACGGGGTCTCCCGCATCTTTTAAACCAACAAAATTAACGCCCTTAACAACTCGTCCTGCATTGACATCAAGACATGGAATAATTCGTTTGGCTAGTGTCATAAACAACTACACACTGGTCTTGGGCGGATGAGACAAGGACATAGCAAGCGTATTGGCTTCTTTAAAATCCAATTTTCCTTCATAGATAGCCCGTCCCGTAATCGCTCCCATAATGCCTTCTTCTTCTACGGCACATAAAGCTCTTACGTCATCCAAATTGGATATTCCACCACTAGCGATCACTGGGATGACCAATTGTTGAGCCAGTGCCACAGTAGCTGGAATATTGACACCAGTTAGCATCCCATCACGGCCAATATCGGTATAGATAATCGCTTCAACACCATAATCTTGAAAGCGTTTAGCCAAGTCATTCACTTCGTGACCGGTTAATTTAGACCATCCATCCACCGCTACTTTTCCTTCCTTGGCATCAAGACCGACGATAACGTGTCCTGGAAAGGCATCACAGGCTTCATGCAAAAAACCTGGGTTTTTTACTGCCGCTGTACCAATAATGACCTCTGTCACACCACTATCTAAATAGAGTTCAATCACATCAAGATCGCGTATCCCCCCACCCACTTGGATCGGGATATCCCCATTAATTTCATCAACAATTTCTCGGATAGCACGCTCATTTTGGGGTTTGCCGGCAAATGCGCCATTTAAGTCAACCAAATGGATACGTTGCGCCCCATTGTCTAGCCAAAAGCGAGCCATGGCAGCGGGCTCTTCAGAGAACACAGTGGCCTCTTCCATTAAACCTTGTTTGAGACGAACACAATGTCCGTCTTTAAGATCAATAGCAGGTATCAAAATCATAATTATTTACGGTTTCCATTGAACAAAATTATCTAGTAAAGCCAACCCTACAGCAGCACTCTTTTCAGGATGAAACTGAACAGCAAAAATATTATCTTGGCCCACAGCGCAAGTGAAAGCAGTGGGGTAATCAGCAGTACCCATGACCACCGCCTCTTTTTCTCTCACATAATAGCTGTGCACAAAATAAAATCTACTTTGATCCGGGATGGATTTCCATAGTGGATGATAGGTAGATTGTTTCACTTGATTCCATCCCATATGAGGGATTTTTAAGCGCTTACCATCTTCATCAAATAAGTGATCCTCCTTAAAGCGAACCACCCCTCCTTTAAATAAGCCTAGTGCAGACGTATTGCCTTCCTCAGAGTGCTCAAACAACATTTGTAAGCCTAAGCATATGCCTAGAAATGGCTTATTCTTAGCGCATTCCATTAATACGTCAGTTAAGCCCAAACGGTGTAATTCACTCATACAGTCAGGCATAGCACCCTGTCCTGGGAAAACAATACGCTCAGCAGAACGAATCAGTTCCGGGTTAGAGGACACTTTAATTGACTGTAATGGTGCAATTTGTTGAAGCGCTTTTTCTACGGAACGAAGGTTTCCCATGCCGTAGTCAACAATGACAATTTCACTCACAATTCACTCACACTCTTAATTAAAGAGCCCCTTTAGTAGATGGAATCACGCCAGCTATTCTTGGGTCATGTTCTGTGGCCATACGCAAGGCGCGTCCAAAGGCTTTGAACACAGTCTCGGCTTGATGGTGGGCATTGCGTCCCTTCAAATTATCAATATGAAGCGTCACGTGGGCATGGTTAACAAATCCCTGGAAAAACTCAAAGAATAGGTCAACATCAAATTCGCCAATTCGGGCGCGGGTAAAAGGTACATCAAAAAAGAGTCCTGGTCGTCCAGACAAATCCACCACTACACGTGATAGCGCTTCGTCTAAGGGGACCATGGCATGGCCATAGCGCTTTAAACCTTGCTTATTTCCTATGGCCTGGGCAAACGCCTGACCAAGAGTAATGCCAATATCTTCTACGCTGTGGTGTGCATCAATATGTAGATCACCATCACAGCGTATTGATAAATCAATCAAACCATGGCGCGCTACTTGATCTAGCATATGATCAAGAAATGCAATACCTGTGTTCAGTGAGGAGCTACCCTGACCATCAAGGTTCATCTCTACGCTGACTTTTGTTTCTAATGTATTTCGTGTTACTTCTGCGGTTCTCATGATTTAATTTAATGATGACTTTAGTGCATTTAAAAAAAGCGTATTCTCTTCAAAAGAGCCAACGGTTACGCGCAAACAGTCTGTTAAACTTGGATGCGCGTTGGTTAAGTTCTTGATTAATATACCACGTTCAAGAATTCGGTTAAACACGTCCTGCGCGTTGTTTATTTTTAGCAATAAAAAGTTCGCTTCACTGTGAAACAATTGTACTTGTTTTAACTGTGCGATTTCATTATATAAACGAGTACGCTCTTGTCTTATTTGACTTGTCTGCGCCTTAAATACATCATAATGCTTAAGTAAAACAAGCGTTGCCTGTTGGTCTAATACTGAAATATTGTAGGGTAAACGTACTTTGTTTATTTCATCAACGATATGTTTAGGTCCTGCTAAGAACCCCAATCTCACTCCTGCTAAACCTAATTTGGACAAAGTACGCATCACTACTAAATTAGGAAATTGCATTAAACGAGACAGCATTGAGTGGTCAGTGAAGGGAAAGTAAGCCTCATCAATTACCACCAACTTGTCACTGGCTTTGATTACTGCCAACAATGTCTCTTCATCAAAACAGTTACCTGTGGGGTTATTGGGGTAGGCTAGGAAAATCACTTCAGGTTGGTGTTCTTCTATGGCTGATAATATAGCCTCTTTATCTAATGAAAAATCAGCATTCAGCGGTACACCAACATAGTTCATACCAACAAAAGTTGCGATCATTCTAAACATAACAAAAGAGGGATCTACCCCAAGTAATACACCATTAGGCTTAGCTACGGCCAAGGCGATCATCTGAATAATTTCATCTGATCCATTACCCAATAAAATAGACGCATCCTGGTGAAGAGAAAAAACACGCTGTATTTCCTCTTTAATTAAAGAAGCGTTAGGATCTGGATAACGATTAAGTGCCACGGATCGGAAACTTGTTACCAATGTTTCTTGTAATTCTGGCGTAAGAGAATAGGGGTTTTCCATGGCATCAAGTTTAATTAACCCCTCTGCCGAAGGAACGTGATAAGCGCTTAAAGCGCGGATTTCAGGACGAATACAATCCATTATTTTTCCAAACGAAATTCTGCCGATCGAGCATGCGCTGTTAATCCCTCACCATGAGCCAATTGTGAAGCAATCTGCCCTAGTGATTGCGCTCCTTGACGGGACACATGAATAATACTTGAGCGTTTTTGAAAATCATACACGCCAAGAGGAGAGGCAAATCGTGCTGTACGTCCAGTGGGCAAAACATGATTGGGGCCTGCACAGTAATCTCCCAAGGACTCAGAACTATACTGCCCCATAAAGATAGCGCCTGCGTGCTTAATCTTATCTAATAATTCTTCAGGTTGCGCAACGGACAACTCTAAATGCTCTGGTGCAATATAGTTTGAGATAGTACACGCTTCATCTAAGTTTTTTACTAATATCATGGCCCCGCGAGAACTCAATGACGCTTTAATAGTATCCCGTCTGGGCATAGTCTCTATCAAACGAGACAATGCCAACTCCACTTGTTTGAGGTAACTCTCATCAGGGCATAATAAAATAGCTTGAGCAATTTCATCATGCTCGGCTTGCGAGAATAAGTCCATTGCCACCCATTCTGGATCAGTTGATCCATCGGCAATAACCAATATCTCAGATGGTCCTGCCACCATATCAATACCAACCACACCGAACACCCGTCTTTTTGCTGCAGCCACATAGGCGTTACCTGGACCCACAATTTTATCTACTGCAGGAATCTGTTTTGTACCATAGGCTAATGCCGCTACAGCCTGTGCGCCACCGACTGTAAACACGCGATTGACTCCTGCTACATAAGCTGCGGCTAGGACAAAAGGATTGTTTACCCCATCGGGAGTAGGGACCACCATAATAATTTCTTCCACTCCCGCCACTTTGGCTGGAATGGCGTTCATTAATACAGAAGAAGGATATGCTGCTTTCCCACCGGGAACATAAATTCCAACACGATCTAAGGGAGTGATTTTTTGACCCAATACGGTGCCATCAGGCTCGGTATAAGTCCAACCCTCTCCTTTTTGTTTTTCATGAAAGCGTCTAATACGTTCAGCTGCGGTGGTTAAGGCCAGTTTTTGTTGTTCTGACAAGGAGGCAAAAGCGTCTTTACAGGCATCAAGAGACAACTCTAAATCACTAGCTTGATTGATTTGTCGACGATCAAACTGCTCAGTATATTTAATCAGAGCCGTATCGCCATGCAACTTAACTTGTTCAACAATCTCTGCTACACGTTGATCAAGAGTCACATCTTGCGCCACCTCAAAAGCTGTTAACGCATTCAGTTGTTCAAAAAAATTCTGATCTTGAGAATTCAATTTACGCATCATGATAAAGAACCTGCAAAGTTGTTCATTATGGGTTCGATAGAGTCACGTTTTAACTTCCAAGATGCCACATTAATAATTAGTCTGGCACTAATTGGAACAATCTCTTCTACCGCTTCTAAATTATTAGCTTTTAGTGTATTTCCGCTACTTACCAAATCGACAATTGCATCAGCCAAACCCGTTAAAGGAGCAAGCTCCATTGATCCATATAGCTTAATCAAATCCACATGTACACCTTTATTGGCAAAGTGCTGCTGAGCTGACAACATATATTTAGTAGCAACCTTTAGTCGCGCGCCACGCTTAATTGTTCCTTGGTAATCAAATCCTTTAGGCACGGCAACCATTAAACGACAACGTGCAATATTCAAATCAAGTGGTTGATATAAGCCATCTCCACCATGTTCAATTAACACATCTTTGCCTGCTATACCTATGTCAGCAGCACCATACTGTACATAAGTTGGGACGTCTGAAGCACGAACTATCACTAAGCGAACTCGTGGATTATTAGTCGGTAAAATAAGTTCTCTTGAATGTTCAGGATCAACCAAAGGAATAATACCCGCTGCCTTCAATAAGGGTTTAGTGTCTTCAAAAATTCTACCCTTTGATAAAGCAATGGTTATACCATCAAAAACACTCATTAGTGACCCTCCATTACTCGACGCTGAATATTAGCGCCTAAATTTGATAACTTTTCTTCTATACACTCATAACCACGATCCAAATGATAAATTCTGTCTATCACCGTTTCACCGTGAGCAATCAATCCTGCAATCACAAGACTTGCTGAGGCTCTTAAATCCGTGGCCATCACTGTGGCTCCATCTAATTTAGGGACACCTCGAATAATGGCAGAATTACCCTCAACTTCTATGTTTGCTCCTAAACGACGTAACTCTTGGACATGCATAAATCGATTTTCAAAAATAGTCTCTGTCACCACCGTAGTGCCATGAGCTACGGCGTTCATCGCCATAAACTGGGCTTGCATATCCGTTGGAAAAGCAGGGTAGGGAGCAGTACGTAGGCTCACCCCGTGATTCACCCCTTTCATACGTATTCTAATTGAATCCTCTGTCACATCAATCAATGCGTTGGCTTCCGCTAATTTATCTAACACCGCATCAAGGCTATGTGCTCTTGTACCTTGTAACAATACATCACCACCTGTTGCTGCGGCAGCCACTAAAAAAGTACCCGTTTCAATACGATCAGGCATGATGCTGTACGCAGTGCCACCTAATTGAGTAACTCCCTCAATAGTAATGACATCACTACCATGCCCTTTAATCTTGGCGCCCATATTAATCAAGCATTGTGCCAAATCCACCACTTCAGGTTCACGCGCTGCATTTTCAAGAACAGTAGTTCCTTCAGCTAACACTGCTGCCATCATTAAATTTTCAGTGCCAGTGACCGTCACTGTATCCATAAAAATTCTAGCGCCCTTAAGCTTTTTTGCATGAGCAACAATATACCCTTGCTCGATTTCAATCTCAGCGCCCATGGCTTGCAGGCCCTTAATATGTAAATCTACAGGTCGTTCGCCAATTGCACAGCCACCTGGCAACGACACTTTTGCTTCACCAAAGCGTGTTAACAAAGGTCCCAAAACCAAGACTGATGCACGCATAGTTTTAACCAGATCGTAGGATGCAAAAGGAGCAATACTCTGTGAGCTTGAAAGTTGGATTTGTTTCTGATCTTGTTCAATCACAACCCCCATACTGGCGAGTAACTTAAGAAGCGTGTTCACATCTTTTAAATTAGGTACATTGGTAAACGTCATCACTTGGGAGGTTAACAATGTAGTACACAGTAAGGGTAATGCTGCATTTTTAGCACCAGATATACTAACCTTACCTTGCAGGGGAACGCCTCCTGAAATCACTAATTGGTCCACAACAGTCCTTTTTATTTACGTCCAGCAAGCCACTGTTCTGGCGTCAAAGTTTTCATTGATAGCGCATGAATTTCCGCACGCATTCTGTCACCTAATGCTTGATAAACCAACTGATGCTGGGCAATTTTGGTTTTTCCTGCAAACTCAGGACTAACAATAATTGCTTCAAAGTGGTGACCATCACCCGCAACTTCAACAAATTGGCAATTTAGTCCTTTTTCAATATAACCTTTTATATCTTGAGGTGTAACCATATTAACTCCTATTTATCCCCTTAAACGCCAGCCGCTTTTTAGTATAGACAGCGTTACCAATAATAAAATCACACAAACACTTCCCACAATAAAAAGTGAAAACCATGGGGATACGTCTGAATGGCTGAAAAAACCATAACGAAAACCATCTATCATATATAAAAATGGGTTAAAACGAGAAATCACGTCCCATGGGGAAGATAAACTGGATATGGAATAAAAGGCGCCAGATAAAAAAGTAAGTGGCAAAATTATAAAATTTTGCCAGGCAGCCATTTGGTCAAACTTCTCAGCAGCAATGCCTGCAATAATCCCTAAAGTAGACGCGATTATGGTTGATAAACAGCCAAATAAAAGTATCCAACCTGGATTATCAAAAGGTAACTTAAAGAAGAATAGTGCAGTTAACACAACCACTGTACCCACAATCATACCGCGCACCATGGCAGCCACTACATAGGCCCAATAAAACTCTAATTCTGATAAAGGGGTAAGTAGTACAAAAACCAAATTACCAGTCACCTTTGATTGAATTAAGCTTGATGAACTGTTAGCAAAGGAATTTTGTAGCATAGCCATCATCATTAAGCCAGGGATTAAAAATACACCATAGCTTACCCCTGGGTAAACATCATCATGAGTTGATAACACATGGGCAAAAACAACAAGATAAAGTAAAGTAGATACTAAGGGCGCTAAAATGGTTTGAAAGGATACCTTCCAAAATCTCATTATTTCTTTGATTAATAATGTTCTGAAACCGATCATGATGTACTCTCAACACCCTCATGCATAATTGACACAAATACCTCCTCAAGACTACCGTTAGCACTATCTTTAAGTAGGTTTGCTGTTGTATCTAACTTAATCAAATTCCCTTTTTTCAAAATAGCAATTCTGTTACACAATGTCTCCGCTTCCTCTAAATAATGAGTTGTCAAAAGAATGGTATGCCCATCTTGATTGAGTCTTTTAATAAAGCGCCACAATGTTTGACGTAACTCCACATCAACCCCTGCTGTAGGCTCATCCAATACAATAACAGGTGGACGATGAACAAGCGCCTGTGCGATTAATACCCGTCTTTTCATTCCGCCAGACAAAGTGCGCATATTGCTTTCCGCTTTATCGCTAAGCTGTAGATGGCTTAAGATTTCATCAATCCAATCGTCATTGTTCTGAATACCAAAATACCCAGATTGAATGCGTAATGTTTCACGTACGGAAAAAAATGGATCAAACACTAATTCTTGTGGGACTACCCCCAGGTTACGTCTTGCCTCTTTGTAATCATGAACAACATCATGTCCCATTACACGAAGATATCCTGCAGAGGGCCGTGACAAACCTGACAACAAATTAATTAAAGTAGTTTTACCTGCTCCATTAGGACCTAATAAAGCAAAAAATTCCCCTTGATCAATAGTTAAGTTGACTGAATTTAGGGCTAATAAATGATCAAAGCGCTTTTCAGCGCCTCGAATTTCAATGGCAGGAATCATATGACTCTAATAAATAGTTATTTAAACAAAAAAGCCACCCCATACAATTCTGCAAGAATATTGAGATTCTCCGGGACATGCACAAAAGACAATTCTTTATTTGCAGCCTCTGCATCTCGACGCCATTGCAAAATCATAGCTAGTGCCGATGAATCTATCTCGGTGGTTTCTGAAAAATCCACCAACAGATGATGATTTTTTACTAATACTGATCCCTCACTGACTAAGTTATTAACAGTGTTAATTACAATAGCCCCTTTGGGTTTTAACAATTGATAATCAACTTGGCTCATTTTTTCTCAGCCAATCGACTCTTATCTTCTAATGCTTTAATGAGGCCGTTAATACCGCCACGATTGATTTGCTCATTAAACTCACCTCGATAATTTGTTACCAAGCTCACACCATCCACTCTAATATCATATACTTTCCAGCCATCAGCTTGTTTTTCCATAGCATAATCAATAGGAATGGTATCTCCACCTGATGGAATAATGGCGGTGTGTACAATCACATCAGAATCGTCACCTGTATTCTCAGAGCCCTTAACTTGAACAACCTGATCTTTATATTGACTTAGAGAAGATGCATACGTTCTTACCAGTAAACTTCTGAAATTATCGACCAACTCTTTCTTTTGGTTATCATCAGCAAGACGCCAATTTTTACCCATAGCAAGTCGAGTCATACGCACAAAATCAAAATGCGGAAGTACTTTATCGTTGATTAAAGCATAGGCTTTTTGACGATCACCATTATGAATAGCCTTATCTGCCTTTAATGTATTAATAACCTCATTAGCAGTATTTCTGATAGTATCAACTGCACTAGGAAAGTCGTTTTGAGCTTTGACTCCAATAGTTACTAACATTAATGCAACCATAACAAGTCTTGTAAACGTCAATTTCACTTTGTTGCCCCTTTTGCTGAAGATGTATCTTGCGCTTTGTTATACAAAAACTGTCCAATCAGTTTTTCTAAAACAACCGCACCTTGTACCAATTTAATTTGGTCACCTGCTTTTAAATATTTTTCATCCCCACCTGCATCAAGACTAACGTACTGCTCACCTAAAATCCCTGAAGTGAGGATAGACGCTGACGTATCCACTGGAAACTTAAATTGGCTATCTATGGCAAGCTTCACTTCTGCATTATATTGTTTGCTATCAAAACGGATCGCTTTAACACGCCCCACTAGCACTCCTGCACTTCTAACAGGCGCTCTTTCTTTAAGCTGGCCAATATTATCAAAATGAGCTGTGACAATATAAGCATCTTGATTACTACTCAAATTTAAGTTGCCTACTTTGAAAGCCAACATCAAAAATGAGAAAAATCCCAACAATACAAAAATGCCAACCCATAAATTGAGCGTACTTCGTTCCATTTAATTCCATCCTTTCAACATAAATGCAGTGAGAACCAAATCCAACGCCAAAACTGCTAAAGAAGAACTAACTACTGTTCTTGTTGTAGCCCCAGATACCCCTTCTGCCGTAGGTGGAGCCTCGTACCCTTCAAATGTTGCAATAGCAGAGATCGCTACACCAAAAACAATACTTTTTATAATTCCATTAACAATATCATGTTCAAAATCCACGGCAGATTGCATTTGAGACCAAAACGATCCACTGTCAACACCAATTAAAACAACTGCGATCAAATAACCACCAATAATCCCCATGGCGCTAAACAATAAAGCCAATAATGGTAATGAGATAACGCCACCCCAAAAGCGCGGTGCTACCACACGTGATATAGGATTTACCGCCATCATTTCCATGGCAGAGAGCTGTTCTGTGGCTTTCATCAACCCAATTTCTGCGGTTATAGCAGAACCCGCTCTACTGGCGAATAATAAGGCTGATACCACAGGCCCCAATTCGCGCACTAAAGACAGGGCAACCAATACGCCGACACTGTCTTCTGAGCCATAGCGCTGCAGGGTTTCATGGCCTTGTAAGCCTAACACCATACCCACAAACAAGCCTGATACTAAAATAATAATTAATGATTGGACGCCAGCGTAATACACCTCACGTATAGTGAGAGAAAAACGCTTAAAACTCACCGAGGAATTGACTATAGTTGAGAATAAAAATAATGCTACAGCACCCATCCTCTCTACAATCTTCAGAGTTCTGTCACCAATTATTTTGATTCCTGACACCAAGTTAGCCATGGGTAATATCACTCACCGTTAAGTTCCATATCTTTTTTTAATGACTGCGCTGGGTAATGAAACGGCATAGGACCATCCATTTCACCCCAAATAAACTGATGCACAAAAGGAAGAGAAGACCCTCTTATTTCATCAGGGGTACCTTGCGCCACAATAACCCCATCCGATACAAAATAAATATAATCTACGATTTTCAGCGACTCTTGTACGTCATGAGTTACTAATACAGAGGTAGTTCCTAAAGTATCATTCAATTTTCTAATTAATTGCCCTATCACCCCTAAAGAGATAGGATCAAGACCCGTAAAGGGCTCATCGTAGAGCATTAATTGAGGATCCAATGAAATAGCTCTTGCAAGAGCAACTCGCCTTGCCATACCCCCAGACAGCTCAGAGGGCATCATATGTTGCATTCCTCTTAAACCCACAGCATTTAACTTTAATAACGTTAAATCCTGAATCATCGATTCTGACAAATTAGTATGTTCACGCATTTGGAATGCTACATTGTCAAAAACCGATAAATCGGTAAACAATGCACCAAACTGGAACAACATACCCAATTTACGACGAAAACGATATAACTCACTTTGTGTTAGATCGTTTAATTTTTCACCGGCGACATTAACTTCGCCCTCAGTAGCGCGTAATTGGCCTCCCATCAAGCGCAGCAAAGTTGTTTTACCACAACCACTTAACCCCATGATTGCCACAAGGCTTCCCTTCGGCACAGTCAAGTTTATCCCTTTTAGGACTAAACGTGAGTTATACCCAAAGTTAAGGTTGGTTATTTCTACAAGGTTTGCCACAATAATTTTAGGCTATTTAAGCATTAAATATATTATTTTAAACCAGTTAATACGTTTACGTACAAATTCATTTGTTGCCTTGTAATAAGTAGTTTTCAGCATGAGCCAGTTTTTCGCTCACTCCAAGCAAAACAACCACATCTTGGGCCTCTATTTGGGTTTCCGCCTGTGGATGTAAATTTCGTTCTCCATGGCGTCTTATCGTGGTTATTTCTACCCCCTCACACCCAGCCATTAGTTCTTTTAATTTCTTTCCTCTAGCATATGCATCCTCAACAATTAATACTGAAATTAATCGAGGCTGATTACTTTCTTCCAAATCAATACTTTCGTCACTCACTCCTCTGAAAAACCCACGCATTAGATGATATCTTTCAGCACGCACTTGTCGGATACGCTTAAGTACTTTTGATAATGGCACACCCAATTCAAGCATAGCGTGTGATGCCAACATTAACGATCCCTCTAAAATTTCAGGCACTACTTCCGCCGCTCCAGCATTTTTCAACATATCCAGATCAGCATCGTCATAAGTTCTTACTATGACGGGAATACCAGGCTCCAATTCTCGCACATGATTGATTATGGCAAGAGAGACCGCCGTATCGGCAAAAGTTACGATGACCGCTGAAGCGCGATGAATACCGGCAGCAATTAACACTTCTCGGCGACTGGCCTCCCCATAGACTACTGATTCTCCCGCTATAGCCGCTGAACGAACACGCTGTGTATCCTTATCAAGTGCAATAACTGACAGGGATTCTTGCTCTAAAAAACGAGTAAGATTTTGGCCGCTACGTCCATACCCACAGACAATTATATGCCCCTTAGTACCATAGGTTTTTGCAGCCAATTGGTGTAATGCGACAGCACGCATTGACCATTCACTCTCGCAGCAATACAACACAATGCGATCGCTCATTTGAATTAGTAAAGGAGATACCATCATAGAAATCAACATGGCAGCCAACGTAATTTGTAGAATAGAGTGAGGAACAAAGTCCAAACTTTCTGATTGAGCTAATAACACAAACCCAAATTCCCCTGCTGGGGCAATAGCTAACGCAATACGTAATGCTACAGAATCGATATTTCCTAACAAGCGACTAGATACATAAGCTGTGGCAAGCTTTGCTAACATAATCACGATTAATGCCAAAAGAACCCAATAAGAGTTATGTATAACAATGTGTATATTTAATAGGGCACCAATGGTAATAAAAAACAATCCTAATAAAATATCTCTAAAAGGCTTAATGTAGTCCTCAACTTGATAGCGGTAATCAGTTTCCGAAATTAAGATACCTGATACGAAGGCACCTAAAGCTAGGGACAACCCTGCTTGTTCGGTGATATAAGACATACCCAGTGTTACTAACAATACATTGAGTAAAAATACCTCTGATGATTTTTGTTTCGCGACCCAATAAAACAACTTATCTAGAATTTTTTTACCTAACCCCAGCAATAATATCAATACAACAATTGCCTTGAAGAGCGCCAACCCAAGGGTTTTCAATAAATATTCATGAGGCGTTGCAAGGGATGAAATTAAAATTAAAAATGGCACTACAGCGAGATCTTGGAATAAGAGAACCCCCATAATTCTCTGCCCGTGGATTGATTTCATTTCTAAGCGCTCTGCCAACAAGCGCGCCATGATAGCGGTAGAAGATAACGACAAGGCGCCTGATAAGATAAGATTACCTTGCCAGGATAAAGATAAAAAATGACCGCCTATAAAAAAAAGAGTAAAGGACATCATTAACTGAGCGCCGCCCAAACCAAATACAGTTTTTTTCATAGCAGCCAATTGCCCTAAGCTAAACTCAAGTCCCACCGTAAACATCAGAAAAACAACACCAAAATCAGCTAATTGAGCAGTAGTTTGCTCTTGCGGCACTAAACCAGAGGCATTAGGTCCTATAATGATGCCTGCTAATAAGTATCCGAGCATAGGAGGTAATCCTAGGCGCTTGCATAACGAAACGGCCAGGATTGCAGAAATTAAAAGAATTAATGTTAGATTGAGCGGATCCATATAAGGCTCAAGTATAATTCCAATTTATGACTAATCATTCTATGAATTTACATACATTTACAGATCAAGAAATACTTGAACAAGCACAATCGGTTTTACTCATGGAAGCCGAAGCCATTCAAGCGCTTGGATCACGTCTAAACAAAGATTTTGTTGCCGCTCACCATCTTCTTATTAATTGCCAAGGTCGTGTAGTGATTAGCGGCATGGGTAAGTCTGGTCATATCGGTAAAAAAATTGCTTCTTCCCTTGCCAGTACCGGAACTCCCTCTTTTTTTATGCATCCTGCTGAAGCCAGTCACGGTGATCTTGGAATGATCTTACCAAATGATGTGCTTGTTGCTCTATCAAATTCTGGAGAAAGTGAAGAATTACTTACTATTGTTCCCTTGTTAAAACGACGCGGTACAAAAGTATTGAGTATTACAGGTAATAGCGCATCACGATTGGCACAGATTGCTGATGTACATATTAATGCTGGTGTTGAACGTGAGGCCTGTCCGCATAATCTCGCTCCTACTACAAGTACCACAGCCGTGTTAGCGTTAGGTGATGCGTTAACTGTTACCTTATTACGCGCCAAGGGTTTCTCCGCAAATGACTTTGCTAGAACTCACCCTGGTGGATCGCTTGGGAAACGTTTACTACTTTCTGTAAATGAAATTATGCATACTGGACAAGAGTTACCTGTTAACAAGCTAACTGACAGTCTGATTACAGCCCTTAAAACCATGTCCGAAAAAGCATTAGGCTTGACTGCCATAGTTGATGAGCACAATACGTTACTCGGTATTTTTACTGATGGAGATTTAAGAAGAACACTTGAGAAGTCTGCGTTAACATTACACGAATTGACTATGGGAGATGTGATGACGATCAATCCCATTTCTGTCTATTCAGGTGCTCTTGCGGTTGATGCAGCAGAATTGATGCAAAGTAAAAAAATATTTGGAATTTGCGTTTTAAATGACCAAAAACAATTAATAGGCGCTTTTAATATGCACGATCTTCTTCGCGCAGGGATTGTATAACATGACCACTGCTCTAAAAACATTGTCACAAAGAACCAGGTCAATCAAATTAATAGGCTTTGATGTTGATGGCATCATGACTAATGGTCAACTGTATTTTAGTAGCCGTGGTGAAGAAATGAAGTCTTTTCATGTACGCGACGGCTTAGGCATTAAGCTACTACAGCGAGTAGGTATTGAAACTTGTATTATTACCGGCAGACACTCTGAAATTGTTAATACTAGAGCGCGCGAATTAAATATTAGTCATGTATTTCAAGGTGTTGATGATAAGCTTGGTTGTTTTGAGAAACTCATTAAACAATTAAGATTATCTTGGGAAGAATGTGCTTACATGGGAGACGACCTACAAGATTTACCGATTCTCAAAAGATGCGCTGTTTCACTAACTGTTGCCGAAGCCCCCACTCTAATTCGTAATCAGGTTGACTGGATTGCCTCTGTAGGAGGCGGAGAGGGAGCAGTACGTCAGGCAGCAGAGTTTCTACTCAGCTCTAGAGGACAATGGCAAGAGGCCGTTGCACCATGGCTCGAATAATCCCTAATATTGAATCTCTTGGACCACTTCTTGTCGTTTTACTAATGGCATTAGTAACCGGCTGGTTATGGCGTGTAGTGGAACACAGCGGCTCCACGGGTGGTAATTTAAAAGAGCATAAACCTGACATTATTATGAGTAAGTTTTTTGCTCAACAATTAGATGAAAAAGGACGAGTACACTATACGCTGTATGCTAATCACATGATTCATTATCCAGATGACAGTAGCTCTTACTTTAACCAGGTACTCTTCACCACTTTTGAACCTAAAGAGCCACCAGTCACTGTACAATCTAGAGATGCAGTTCGCTTTGACAGCCTAGATAAAATTATTTTTACCGGTGACGTGGTTGTGACACGACAAAAAACTCTAGATCAACCGGTAACTGTACTGAGAACACAATCACTTACAGTATATTTAAAAAATGGTATTGGAGAGACAGATCAGCCAGTAGTAATCAATTACGGAACCAATATACTGACTGCTGCCAATATGAAAGTTAACACTAAAACAAAGATTGCTGAGTTTGGACATGCAAAAGCTATTTACTACCCAAAAAAATCTCATTAAGGTTTTTTTTCTATTGTGTATGTTTGTCACCCAATGGGCTTATGCTGAGAAAGCCGATAAAGATAAACCTATCAATATAGAATCAGACAAGATGACTGCAGATGATCTTAAAAAAATCTCCTACTTTGATGGTCATGTTGTTATGACTCAAGGCACCATTCGTTTAACAGGTGAACATGTTATTGTCACGGAAGACAAAACAACCGGTTTTAAACATGCCACCGCATTTGGTGACCCTGTTACTTTTCGTCAGAAAAAAGAAGCCTCGGATCAATGGGTGGATGGTGTGGCCCAACATGTTGAATACGACGAAAAAATTGGTCGAGTGGAATTATTTGATAAGGCCATCGTTAGACAAGATAAAGACGAGATTAAAGGTAACTATTTGTCTTATGATCTTAATTCAGAATTTCTTCAGGCTGAAGGAAAGAGTAAAAATAATGGCCCCACACCAAAAGGAAGGGTACATATGATTTTCAAACCAGAAGACAATAAAGCATCTGCTCCAGCGTCTACAGCAACACCAACTAACACTCAAACCAAACCAACTATACCTACTCCAAAACTTAAAATTGACAGTGATACAACCCCATGAGCGAATTAAGAGTTGAACATTTAGTTAAAAAATATAAGTCACGCACAGTAGTGAAAGACTTATCTCTGAATGTGGAAAAAGGTGAAGTTGTCGGTTTACTTGGACCCAATGGTGCGGGAAAAACCACTTGTTTTTATATGATTGTTGGATTAGTACCACTTGATGGCGGGGAGATTTATCTAGACAACACTCGCCTAAGTCTTCTGCCTATTCACAAACGCTCTCAACTTGGCGTATCTTACCTACCGCAGGAAGCCTCTATTTTTCGACGTATGACAGTCGCAGACAATATTCTGTCAGTTTTACAGTTAAGAGGTCTTAAAGCCGATGAATGCGCAGAAGAGTTAGATAGCCTCCTAGCAGAACTACATATTTCTCATCTACGCAATAATCCTGCAATTAGCCTCTCTGGGGGCGAGCGACGACGAGTTGAAATTGCTAGGGCACTGGCCACTAACCCCCGTTTTATTTTATTAGATGAACCCTTTGCAGGTGTTGATCCTATTGCAGTTATGGATATTCAACAAATCATTCGATTTCTAAAAGACAGAGGAATTGGCGTTTTAATTACTGATCATAATGTACGAGAAACATTAGGTATTTGTGACCGCGCATATATTATTAATCAGGGTACCGTTTTAGCATCAGGACGGCCTGACGAGATTATTCATAATGACAATGTCCGTAAAGTCTATCTAGGTGAGCATTTCAAGCTATAAACAATGAAACAAAACTTACAGCTTAAGCTTTCTCAACAGTTAGCGCTCACTCCGCAACTTCAGCAAGCAATTAGACTATTACAATTATCAACCGTTGAACTTAACCAAGAAATCGAAGAGGCTGTTAGAGACAATCCTTTATTAGAACTTCAGGATACAAATGACTCTCCTACAACACAGGATAGTCATTCAAATGAAGAGTCATCCTCTCATAGTGATGAATTGAACGAAACCAGTCTAGATAACAATTTAGACTCTGCCTGGGATACTCATTATTCTAAATCGTCATCATCGAACGAACGAGATGACGATTTTTTTAGTATTGAAGATAAACCGAGCTTAATTGACCATTTAAAAGAACAGTTAAGATTAATACCCTTATCAGAAAAAGATGGGCAGATCATTAGTCAACTTATCGCGAATATTAATGACTCAGGTTATTTAGATATTTCTTTAGAAGAAATACAAGCTCAATTTCCTCATGAAGCTGAAATAGAAATTGAAGAAATTAAAGTATGCGTAAAATTATTACAAACTCTTGATCCAGTGGGTATTGGTGCAGCCAATCTGTCAGAGTGCTTACTTCTTCAGCTCCACCAACTTTATACAACTCATCCAGTGTATGGTTTAGCTGTGAGCATATGCCAAAACTATTTGGCATTATTAGGAAATCGTGATTACCTAAAACTGAAAAAAGCACTTAAAATAAATGACGTTCAATTAAAACAAGCAATCCAATTAATTACTCAACTCAACCCAAAGCCTGCGGAACATTTTTTTCAACAAGATACAAGGTACATAATACCTGATGTTATTGTTAAGAAATATAACAAAAAATGGGTTGTTCAGCTTAATCCACAAGTGTTGCCACGTCTAAAAATCAACCAACTCTATGCCAATTTATTACAAAATAATGAGGGCCATTCATCGCTAACCACTCAACTTCAAGAAGCGCGATGGTTAATAAAAAACATACAGCAACGATTTGATACGATTTTAAAAGTATCTCAAGCTATAGTGGACGAACAGCAAGACTTTTTTGAGTTTGGTGAAGTATCTATGAAACCTATGATTCTAAAAGAAATCGCCGATTTAGTTGGTTTACATGAATCAACCATATCACGGGTTACAACACAAAAATTTATGTTTAGTCCTAAAGGCATATTTGAATTAAAATATTTCTTCAGTAGTCATGTTTCAACAGACCAAGGAGGGACAGCCTCATCCACTTCAATTAGAGCCCTAATCAAGCAATTAATTAATGAGGAAAATCCAAAAAAACCTTTATCAGACAACCAAATTTCAGATATTCTGAATGAGAGAGGGATAGTTGTTGCCAGGCGAACAGTAGCTAAATATAGGGAGTCCATGCAAATATATCCTGCTAGTCAACGTAAAATTATTTAAATATTAGGAGGTTATAATGAAAGTTAATGTTACAGGACAACATGTAGAAATTACTCCTGCAATGCGCGATCATATTTCTGAGAAAATGCAACGCATTAAAAATCATTTTGATCAACCTATTGATATTAACGTGATTCTTAAAATAGAAAAATTACAACATCATGTAGAAGCTAACGTACGTGTTAATGGCAGAGATATTTTTGCGCAAACATCTGGCTCTGATATGTATGTTGCCATTGACGACCTTGCTCATTTATTAGATCGCCAAATCATCAAACAGAAAGAAAAAAATCAAAATAACCGCGGTGCTGAAAGTATCAGACACCATAATGGCGAATAATTATTTGTTAATACATTAACATGGAAGCAATCACAAAACTATTAAAGCAAAGCCATGTATTAATAGACATGGAAGTGACCAGTAAAAAACGGTTATTTGAACAAATTGGCATTCTTTTTGAAAACAATAATCAACTGTCACGTAGCCTAGTGTATGACGCATTATTTAATCGTGAAAAACTAGGATCCACTGGATTAGGTCATGGCTTTGCACTTCCACATGGTCGTTTTAAAGGTCTTAAGCATCCACTTTGTGCTTTTATTAGACTAAACAGCGCAATACCTTTCGAATCCCCTGATAGTGAAAATGTGAAAATGGCATTTGTACTATTAGTTCCTGATCACGCTAATGAACATCATTTGAAACTACTCAGTGAAATTGCAGAAATGTTCAGTGACGATGAATTAAGACAGACGATTTTATCTGCTACGTCAGCAGAAGTGGTTTACGAAACAATCATTAATTGGGTTCCTTATGCCAGACGTCAGCGTTCAACGACTATTTGACGATAATCAAGAAAAAAACAACTTAATATGGCTTACCGATAATATCGGTAAAGACAAGATCATACCCGTAGGGAGTCTCACAGATAAAGATGTGGGAACTATCGCTCATCTTAATTTAACTCACCCTCATCGCTTTCAAGTATTGGGACAAATGGAGTTAACTTATTTAAAAAGCCTTGCAAAAACACAACTCAGTGATGCATTAACTAGAATTTTCTCAGACAATCTGGCAGCGTTATTTATTACTGAGAACGCTGATATGTTTGAGCCATTAAGAGAGATGGCCATTAAAAAAGAAGTTGCAATTCTTGGTTGCTCTTTATCAAGCGCTGATCTGATTAATAATCTTAATTATTATCTTAGTCAAGAATTAGCAGAAGAAACTACAATACACGGTGTCTTCATGGTCATTCTAGAAGTGGGCGTCTTAATTACTGGAGACTCCGCTGTTGGTAAAAGTGAATTAGCACTGGAACTTATTTCTCGAGGACACGGTTTTGTTGCCGATGATGCTGTAGATTTATATAAAATTGGACCAGAAACCATCCAAGGGAAATGTCCTCCTATGCTTAAAGATTTCTTGGAAGTGCGAGGGCTTGGATTAATTAACATTCGCTCAATTTTTGGTGAAACAGCAGTTCGCCCAAGAAAAAACCTAAAACTTATTGTGCACCTTGAACGCCCACCGGGTGGTGATTTGAGTGCCTTTGAACGCTTACCAAGCCACACACCAACTCAATCTATTCTTGGTATTGATATTCCAAAAGTTGTCTTGCCCGTCGCGGTTGGAAGAAACCTTGCTGTTTTAGTTGAAGCTGCTACCCGCAACTTTATCTTGATGCAACGTGGTATTAATAGTACTCAACAGTTTTTAGACAGGCAAAAAGAATTTATGGGTATTGACCATTTTGATTCAAGCGATAAAAAAGATTAATTAATATGACTACACATATCATTTTAATTAGTGGATTATCTGGCTCTGGTAAAACAGTAGCGTTAAAGGCGCTTGAAGATTCTGGTTTCTTTTCAATGGATAATCTTCCCGTTCCCTTCGCTTTTGAAATTATTGCAAAACTGATTAAGCGTGGGGAAAATAAAATCGCTGTTACACTGGACGCACGAAGTGGTGAGGATATTTCTGAACTCCCATTAATTTTAAATAAATTAAAAGAAAATAAATGGCATTCACATTTTATTTTTTTAGATGCCAGTGACAATGATTTAATTCGACGTTTTTCCGAAACTCGTCGACCGCATCCTTTGTCTGCAGGAACTCTCTCTATTATTGAATGCATCAGTTCTGAAAGAAAACTTTTATCAGATATTTCTGATATTGGTTACAAAATTGATACTACGCAAATCACACCTAATGCCTTACGAGCTAGAATTAAAAGCTATTTAAATATTGATGCTAACCAGTTAACTCTATTTTTTGAATCATTTGGCTTTAAACACGGTATTCCACTGGATGCTGACTTTGTCTTTGATGTTCGCTGTATACCTAATCCTTTCTATGACCCTAAATTACGCCCACTCACGGGTCAGGATAGCGCAGTTATTGATTTTTTAGACAATGATGTTTTAGCACAACAGATGTTGAAAGATATTAGTAGCTTTATTCACAATTGGACAACGGCTTTTATACAGGACAATAGATCCACACTAACTATCGCTATTGGTTGTACTGGTGGACAACACCGCTCAGTTTACTTGGCTGAAAAACTTAAACAGCATTTCAAAGACCTCTTTTCAGTACAAGTTATTCATCGCGAACTCTCCTAGAGTAAGTAGGTTAGTATCTTGTTCATAGCAACAGGAATTGCCTTTTGTTGAATTTGATCAACAGTCAACCAAAGACCTTCTGATGTTAACTGGTTACTAAATTGTTGTTCAACTTGCCAATGTTCTACGCTGAGCTCTAATGTTCGATGAGTCAACTGATGCTTAAGCTTAGGATAAGTGGTTTTAAGCTGTGCTTGTATATGCTGCTGAGTTAACCATTGTTGTGTATCTACGGGCTCTTCCACCATAGGAAAAGCCCATAAATTTTTCCATATATTTTTATTACGCTTAATCAAATAATAGTGTTTTTCATGTTCTATTATTAATACAGTTAGTTTAACAACTTGTACCACTACTTTCTTTTTTCTTTCTGGGTAGCGATCAATGGTATTACTGTGTTTTGCGCGGCATTCACTCACTAGCGGACATACTCTACATAGCGGCGCTGTGCGTGTACAAATGGTTGCCCCTAAATCCATTAAACCTTGAGTATAGGCAACGATATTGTCATCAGGTAACAAAGACTCAGCCAACTCCCAGAGTTTACGCTCAATTTCTTTGCTATAAATATTGCCCTCAATGGCAAAGTAACGGGTCAATACTCGTTTTACGTTCCCATCCAAAATAGGTAGCCTTTGATTAAAGGCAAATACACCAATAGCCCCTGCAGTGGATTTTCCAATTCCAGGTAACTGTTCACGTAACTCCTGCTCAATTGGAAACGTTGAGTTATAACGGCTAGTAATTTGTTGGGCTGCATGATGTAAGTTTCTCGCTCGAGAGTAATAACCTAACCCCGCCCATAGCTCTAATACTTGATCTTGATGTGCTTCAGCCAAAGAAGTAATTGTGGGGAAACGATTTAAAAATCTTACAAAATAGGGAATAACTGTAGTGACTTGAGTTTGCTGCAGCATAATTTCAGATAACCACACTTTGTAAGGGTCTCTGGTTTGTTGCCAAGGTAGATGATGTCTACCAAACTCTTTTTGCCATTGGATAACAGCTTGAGAAAATACAATCATGGTTACCTTAAGAAGGCCAATCTATTTTGATTTTGAGCGGGTGAAGGGAATCGAACCCTCGTCTTAAGCTTGGGAAGCTTCTGCTCTACCATTGAGCTACACCCGCGAACATTATTAACGACACTATTTTATAATAGAATAAGAATTATCGTTGTCTATCATGCTAACATTAACTGATTATGAATATTATTGTTAACGGCCAACTTCTTTCAATTCATCCTAATACCGCATTAAGCGCAGTGATTGATAACTTAAATCTTAAGAATCAACGCTTTGCTGTGGAAGTTAATGGTGAAATCATAACCCGCTCCTTACATAATCAATACATTATGCAAGAAAATGACAAAATTGAAATTGTAGTGGCCGTAGGCGGTGGATAACCTATGAATACAGATGAATTTAAAATTGCAGGAAAAACTTATCAGTCTCGTCTACTGGTTGGTACAGGCAAGTACCGTGACTTTCACGAAACCCAACAAGCTATAGAAGAGAGTGGGGCTGAAATCATTACGGTTGCTATACGCCGTACAAATATTGGACAAAATCCTAACGAATCTAATTTATTAGATTTCATTTCACCTACCAAATATACCCTGCTCCCTAATACTGCCGGCTGTTATAACGCTGACGATGCAGTAAGAACGCTGCGTCTCGCAAGAGAGTTACTAGATGGTCATAATTTAGTTAAATTAGAAGTATTAGGCGACAGTAAAACGCTTTATCCCAATATGCCAGAAACACTAGTAGCAGCAAAAACCTTAGTAAAAGACGGTTTTGATGTCATGGTGTACTGTAGCGACGACCCTATTCAGGCTCGTCAATTAGAGGATATAGGCTGTGTGGCCGTTATGCCTCTCGCCTCTCTCATTGGCTCTGGCATGGGAATTCTCAATCCTTGGAATCTCAGTATCATTATTGATCAATTACAAGTACCTGTTATTGTTGATGCAGGAGTTGGCACTGCCTCTGATGCAGCTATTGCCATGGAATTAGGTTGTGGTGGTGTATTAATGAATACCGCTATCGCTCAGGCCAGAAACTCTGTACTCATGGCCTCAGCCATGAAAAAAGCAATTCAGGCTGGAAGAGAGGCTTATCTTGCAGGTCGCATGCCTAAAAAAACCTATCAAGCAGAGCCAAGCTCTCCCACAACAGGTTTAATTGCTTAATGAATACAATGACAATTGGACAACATATTCGCAGCTACGTATTAAGGCAGGGAAGGCTATCAACGGGGCAGCAACGAGCAATTGATGAATTGTTTCCACAATGGGGAATTCAATTTACTCAAGACAAAGGTCTATTATCCTTGCACGAAGTTTTTAACAGAGAAGCACCCACCATACTGGAAATTGGTTTTGGTATGGGTGAACCTACCATTAATATTGCTAAAACTTTTCCTGAAAAAAACTTTATCGCAGTGGATGTTCATGGACCGGGAATTGGCAATATATTAAAGTTAATTGATCAAGAAAACCTGACCAATGTCCGTATAATACGTCATGATGCTGTGGAGGTATTGCAATTTCTGATACCACCGCAAAGCCTTGCTGGAGTACATATCTTTTTCCCAGACCCATGGCCAAAAGCAAGACACCACAAAAGAAGACTCATTCAATCTTCCTTTATCAATAACTTAGTTAACTATATCCAAAACGGTGGATATATTCACTTAGCTACTGATTGGCAAGACTATGCCGATCAAATGCTGGAAGTACTCTCGCAATGCACACAACTAAAAAATACCACATCTGGTTTTGCAGTAAGACCGGACTATCGTCCCTTAACCAAATTTGAAAATAGGGGACTCAAATTAGGTCATGGTGTTTGGGATTTGTTATTTATCAAAGAAAGTAAGTAATTCCTTCTTTAGCCAGTAACTCTCTCTTAAATTCAATACCTAAACCAAAACCACCTAATTTACCCGATGAACCTACCACTCGGTGACATGGCACAATAAACGGCAACGGATTGGCCCCGCAAGCCGTTCCTACAGCGCGTACTGCTCTTGTGTGACGTATCTCTTGAGCAATAACTTGATAGGTTTTAACAGACCCTACAGGTATGGTCAGAATAGCGTGCCATACCTTCTGTTGAAATACCGTGCCTTCAAGTCGATATGCATTATGAATAACGTATGTTGGGTTATGGATTAAATGAATCACCTCATCTGCAATCGTCTTTAAGATGTTAGATTGTTCCATGAGAGGATAATGACTTAATAAAAACAGATGTAACTCTTCTAGACTCGACTTTACATCAATTCTAAGCAAAGTCGTACCTTCACATACTACCCCCATATATCCCCAAGGAGATAAACGAGTAATATAAAAATAAATAGAGTTAGTCATTAAGAAATAAGCTGATTAAATCGTTTAAAAAATGACGACCTAGTTCTGTGGGACTTAAATAATTCTCGCTAATAGTAACAAATCGTTTCTTTTCAGCTAAAGATAAAGTGGATTGAATTGACTCAATTGATAATCCCGTTCTTTCTTCAAAAAGTGACAAAGAAAACCCTGCATTTAGTCTTAAGGCGTTCATCATGAATTCAAATGGAATACTATTAAAATCCACAACATGTCTTTCTTCAATATCTTCTTGTTTACCAATCAAGTTTAAATAATTGTTAGGATGTTTTATTTTTGCTGTTCGCATGATTTTGTCTGGCAAAGAAATTTTGCCATGTGCGCCAGGACCAATACCCACATAATCACCAAACATCCAATAGTTTAAATTATGTTGTGAGCGCTTACCCTGTTGAGCATAAGCTGATACTTCGTAGTGATCAAAGTGATACTCCTTCAATAAAGAATAAATATCGTTTTCAAGAGTAACAATCTGATCCTGCTCTGGTAGTAATGGGGGAAATTTATAAAAGTAGGTGTTAGGTTCAATAGTTAACTGATAAAAAGAGATATGATCAGGATTAAAGCTTAATAATTCAGTCAAATCGTCCAATGCCTCCTGATGGGTTTGATTGGGTAAGCCATACATCAAATCACAATTTAAATTATCAAAAACAGTTCTTGCTTGGGATATAGCAAATAAAGCTTGCTCTCGATCATGAACTCGTCCGATTACTTTTAAGAGACGATTATTTAATGATTGAATACCAAGAGAAAGACGATTAATACCAGCTTCTTTAAAACCACGAAACTTATCAGTCTCAAAAGTGCCTGGATTTGCTTCAAGAGTAATTTCAGCTCCGGGAATAAGAGATACTAAACTACGAATACCGCTGATTAATCGATCGAACGACTCAGGTGATAATAAACTTGGTGTTCCCCCACCAATAAATATTGATCGAACTGACCTCCCCCAAATGTACGGTAACTGATACTGAAAATCTGTTAATAATGCATCTATAAATTGAGATTCATTAATTTTCGACTTTAACTCATGAGAGTTAAAGTCGCAGTAAGGGCATTTTTTTATACACCAAGGAACGTGTACATAAAGCGATAAGGGGGGTAGTACTGTTAAAGCCATATTAATCGTTGAAATACGAGTCTTTTTGTAATGCTTGAATTATGCCCTGAAGCGCTTTGGCACGATGACTAAATTGATTTTTTTCAGCTTGGGTAAGTTGTGCGGCTGTTTTCTTTAATTCAGGTATATAAAATAAAGGATCATAACCAAAACCATTGCTTCCCGATTGATTACGAGCTATTTGGCCGTACCATTTACCTATACTAATAATGGGGTCGGGATCAGATTCATGACGAACTAACACAATACAGCATATAAAGTGGGCTGAACGATGTGACACATTATGAAGAAGATCTAATAATTTTTGATTATTTTTTTCATCTGATTTGTCCAATCCGGCAAAGCGCGCGGACATAATTCCTGGCGCACCCATTAAGTGATCAACACACAAACCCGAATCATCCGCAAGAGCGGGGCTAGCTGTTAAACGAGATACATATCTTGCTTTATGTAAAGCGTTTTCAATAAAAGTGGTAAAGGGTTCCTCTGGTTCAGGTAACAACAAATCTCCCGCTCCCACCACATTCAGTGGCAGAGGATCTAAAAGAGTACGAATTTCTTGAAGCTTTCCTTGATTATGACTGGCAATAATAATTTTTTTTGTCATATTAGCCTGCTAAAACCTGCTTTTGTAGCTCAATTAACTGACGACAACCTAATTCTGCTAATCCCAGCAAACTCTGCAAGCTATCTCGTGAAAAAGGTTCACCCTCAGCAGTACCTTGTAACTCGATAAATCGTCCATCTTCTGTCATTACAACATTCATATCCGTATCGCAGGCCGAATCCTCTTCATAATCAAGGTCCAACACAGGCAACCCTTGGTAGACACCAACCGAAATCGCAGCAACTGGCTGAATAATTGGGTTGCTGGTAAGTACTCCTTGCGCCATTAACTTGTGTACTGCATCGTATAGAGCCACATAAGCACCTGTAATGCTCGCGGTCCTTGTGCCGCCATCAGCTTGAATTACATCACAATCCAAATGAATCGTGCGCTCCCCTAATGAGCCTAAATTCACCACCGCACGCAGCGAACGTCCAATTAAACGCTGAATTTCCTGCGTTCTACCAGACTGTTTTCCAGAGACTGACTCTCTTTGCATTCTGGTGTGCGTTGAACGAGGGAGCATCCCGTATTCTGCAGTAAGCCAACCCTGATTTTTCCCCTTTAAAAAAGAAGGCACTTTCTCTTCAATGCTCGCCGTACATAGCACCTTGGTAAAACCAAACTCCGTCATGACTGCTCCTTCAGCGTAACGTGTGGCTTGACGGGTAAATTTAATTTCTCTTAATTGTTGAGCTTGTCGTTGACTTGGTCTCATAATTGTTCCTAAGTGAGTTATCATAGACACATTCATTATTATGCAAAAAAATATGGCTATATCCTTACATAGTATGACTGGTTTTGCATCGGAAATCAGAGAATTACCCTATGGTACTCTGTCCATCGATATTAAATCCGTTAATCATCGTTTTTTAGATATACAAGTGAGATTACCAGATACTTTAAGAAGTCTGGAATCGTCATTTAGAGAACAGATTAGTAAATCCTTACAAAGAGGTAAAATAGATTGTCGTATAGACTTGAGATCAAGGGATCAATCTACCAATCTATCTTTACTCAATACAACCGCACTTGAAGAATTACGTCGTGCCAGTGCTGTGGTTCAAGAAGTATTTGTAGACGCTACACCATTATCTGTAGCTGACGTGCTGAAGTGGCCAGGGGTTTTTCAAGTGGACAGTTTAACTGCTGAAAAAGTAGAGAGTGATGCGCTTTCCTTGTTAACTCAGTTATTAGCCGATCTTAATGAGTCAAGAAAAAGAGAAGGCGCTAAACTTGCCTCTTACCTCATTGAGCGTATTCATATTATTCAGTCCATAGTTAATGATCTCATTCCAGAAGTACCCAATTTTGTGAAACAATTTGAAGAAAGATTAAAATTACGCTTTCAAGAAGCATTGGGCACTGAACATGAGGAGCGAATTTATCAAGAGATAGCTCTGATGGCAGCTAAAGTAGATATTGAAGAAGAAATCAGTAGACTCAATCTTCATTTAGACGAAACACTACGACTCATCAAAGCTGGAGGGGTTACTGGGAAAAAACTTGATTTTCTGATGCAAGAGCTCAATCGTGAAGCCAACACATTAGGCTCTAAAGCCATTGTAAACAAGTTATCAAGTGGTGCTCTGGAAATGAAAATTCTTATCGAACAAATGCGCGAACAAATACAGAATATAGAATGACAGGTCAAATTTTTATTGTTTCAGCACCTTCTGGGGCTGGTAAATCAAGTTTAGTGAATGCATTAATCAAGGAAGAGGACAGTGTATGTCTGTCTATCTCCCACACCACACGTCTACCAAGACCTGGAGAAATAGATGGCAAAGAATACTTCTTTGTCACACGTGACAACTTTAACCAACTTATTCAACAAAATGTGTTCCTAGAATATGCAGAGGTATATGGCAACTTTTATGGCACTTCAGCACACACTATTCGTGATCAGTTGGCACAGAACAAAGACGTTATGCTTGAGATAGATTGGCAAGGTGCGCGCCAAGTAAAAAAAATATTTCCTAATGCAGTTAGTATTTTTGTTCTTCCACCCTCACTTGAAACACTAAAGCATCGTTTAATTGGGCGAGGAAAAGATAGTGAAGAAGTGATAAATCAACGACTTGAAGCTGCAAAAGATGACATAAGCCATGAATCAGAATTTGATTATGCTATTATTAATGAAGATTTTAATACAGCTTTAGAAGATTTAAAGGCGATTGTACGCAGTCAAAAATGCCGTAGAGATCGTCAATATCCTAATTATATGAATTTATTTGTATTGCGCTAAGAGGTTTAATTATGGCAAGAATTACTATTGAAGACGCTCTAGAGAGAATACCTAACCGTTTTGAATTAACGCTGGCAGCCACCTACAGAGCAAGACAAGTTGCTTCTGGATCAACACCTAATGTTGATCCAAACAAAGACAAGCCAACTGTAATTGCATTACGTGAAATTGCTGCTGGAAAAATAGGTCTAGATATTTTAAATAAACCTAACAGTAATAATTAATGAAGTGCCCACAACTGCTCAAGCTGAAATATTAACTGAGGTTACTTCTACACCTCTAATCAACCTCGCAGCCAACTATCTTCGACCTGAAGATCTTGAGCAGTTACAACTTGCCTTTAATTTAGCGGATAAAGCCCATACCGGCCAAATCAGAAAGAGTGGCGAGCCTTATATCACGCACCCCCTCTCGGTAGCGAGCATATTAGCTGAATGGCATTTAGATGTTCAGGCTCTTATTGCCGCTCTCTTACACGATACTGTAGAAGATACAGCAACCACCGCCAGAGAAATTTCAGACAAGTTTGGTAAATCTGTCGCCGACTTGGTTGATGGTGTCAGTAAATTAGACCGTATAGAGTCGCAAACAGAACAACAAGCCCAAGCAGAGAATTTTAGAAAAATGTTGCTTGCTATGGCGCGTGATGTCCGCGTCATTCTTATTAAGCTTGCCGACAGATTGCATAACATGCGCACTCTAGGTGCCATGAAGGAAACCAAACAGCGCCGCATCGCTCGTGAAACATTAGATATCTATGGCCCTATTGCCAACCGTTTAGGACTTCATGCTGTCTATCAAGAGATGCAAGATCTTTGCTTCTTTTATCTATTTCCCAATCGTTACCAAGTATTATCAAAAGCGGTTAAAGCTGCCAGAGGGAATCGCAGAGAAGTGGTCAGCAAGATACTGACTTCTATCACTCAACGGCTTGAGCAGTTTGGTATTGATGCTGTGGTAACAGGTAGAGAAAAAAATATTTATAGTATCTACAAAAAAATGATAGGTAAATCCTTGTCATTTTCTGAGGTACTGGATATTTACGGTTTTAGAATACTGGTTAAGGACATTCAGTCCTGTTATCTCACATTAGGGGCGTTACATACTCTTTTTAAACCTATTCCAGGTAAGTTCAAAGATTATATTGCTATCCCTAAAGCCAATGGTTACCAATCTCTTCATACTACTTTATTTGGTCCATATGGTACTCCCATAGAGTTACAAATTCGTACTTCAGATATGCATAAAATTGCTGAATCTGGAGTCGCGTCACATTGGTTATACAAATCCACTGAAACTCCTTTAACTGATGTACAACAAAAAACCCACCAATGGCTTCAGTCACTGTTAGAAATGCAAACTGAAAGCGGTGATGCCGTTGAATTTTTAGAACATCTTAAAGTTGATCTCTTTCCAGATCAGGTATATGTGTTCACTCCCAAAGGAAATATTAAATCCTTACCTAAGGGAGCAACACCTGTTGATTTTGCCTATGACGTCCATACCGACATTGGTAACCGTTGTGTTGCTGCAAAAATCAATAATGAACTAGCACCATTGCGAACAACACTAGCTAATGGCGATAGAGTAGAAATTATTACCGCAGATAATGCAGCCCCCAATCCAGCTTGGCTTAACTATGTTGTCAGTGCTAAAGCACGCTCAAAGATACGCCATTATCTACGTACCATGCTACTTGATGAATCCATTGAACTTGGCCGTCGCTTGCTGAATCAGGCTCTGCGTGCACTCAAAATCAATCCCAGTGATATTAGCGAAACACAATGGGAGGCATTTCTTAAGCGCGACCGCTGCAAAACACAAAATGATGTATTAACTGAAATTGGTCTTGGCAAACGACTTAATATTGTTGTGGCCAAAGGATTGCTCTCTAATACCGATAAAGATAACAATGAACGCCCAGGGTCTATTACTATTCGAGGAAGCGAAGGGATTGCCGTACAGTTTGCCCACTGCTGCAGGCCTATCCCGGGAGATCCCATTACAGGTATTATTAAAAAAGGACAAGGATTACTCATTCATACCCAAGATTGCCGAGCCATCAAACAATATCGTAGTGATCCCGACAAGTGGGTAGATGTAGAATGGGAAAACAATACTGGAAAGCTTTTTGATGTAGAGATTAAATTAATGGCTGTGAACCGTCGCGGAGTATTAGCGACTGTAGCTGCTGCCATTGCGGAAGCACAGTCAAATATTGATAGCGTATCAATTAATAAACCGGATGGAACCTATTCAGAAATCAATTTTACTGTCCAAGTGACTGATACCAGCCATCTAGCCTCTTTATTCCAACATTTGCGTGATATCCCAGAGGTAGTCAGAATTACCCGTGTTCAAAATTAATTCAGGAAAAACCATGACTAAAAGTATTATCAGTACTCCACACGCTCCTGCCGCAATAGGCACTTACTCTCAGGCCGTTCGCTGTGATGACACAGTTTACCTATCAGGCCAAATTGGGCTTGATCCAAAAACCATGTTGCTTGCTGAAGGCATTGATAACCAGATTATTCAAGTACTGAATAATTTAAAGGCGGTAGCAGAAGCTGCTGGCGGGAGTATGAACGATTTTGTTAGACTTACTGTATATCTCACAGATTTGAGTCATTTTGCAAAAGTGAATGACTATATGTCTCAGTATTTTGCTCAACCTTATCCGGCACGAGCAGCTGTAGGTATCGCTTCTCTACCACGGCAAGCACTCGTAGAAATAGATGGGATAATGGTTATCAGTTAAAGCATGACCGATCAGTTAGTTGATCTGAAACTGAATGAAAAGACAATCAAGCTATTAAATAAGCTTGGTATTTCTAGAGTTACTGATCTTATATTACATTTTCCTTATCGCTATAGCGATGAAACAAAAATCACTTTAATTCATGATATTCCCATGAATGAGGAATGTCTTATTGAAGGGGAAGTGATCGCAAGTGAAGTACTATACCGCCCACGTAAAATGCTGATCATAAAAGTGCAAGATGACAGCGGTGTAATAACCTGTCGTTTTTTAAACTTTTATGGCAGCCAAGTCAGTCAGTTATCAAAAGGGAAACGTTTTCGTTTTTTTGGTGAAGCCAAACAAGGTTACTTAGGTTTGGAAATGATTCATCCAAAATATCACGTAGCAAGTCCCCTTAAAGAATTATCCTCCACTCTTACCCCTATATACCCCACTGTGGCTGGGTTAACACAACCAACAATAAAAAAAGCTATTGACCTTGCTATGAAATCTCTGTCATTGGAGGATACTTTGCCAGAATCAGTAGTTCATAAATTGCACTTACCTTGCTTTGTCGATGCAGTTAAAACACTACATTATCCAGAACCCACAGTGGATATTCACGCACTGAGCAACAAAAACCATCCTGCATGGCAGAGAATCATCTTTGATGAACTATTGGCACAACAAATTTCGACGCGTATTAATTATCATAAAAGAGAAAAAAGACTAGCGCCGCGCTTAACAGGCAATAAAAGCTTTTTAACTGATTTTATTAATCATCTTAGTTTCACATTAACTAGAGCACAAATAAGAGTGCTACAAGAGATCACTTCCGATCTCAAGCGTACTTATCCCATGCATCGTTTGTTGCAAGGCGATGTAGGTAGTGGAAAAACAATTGTAGCCACAATAAGTTGTTTACATACGGTTCATTCAGGCTTTCAGGCGGCACTGATGGCTCCCACTGAAATTCTTGCTGAGCAACACTTTATTAAAATTGAACGTTGGCTCAGTCCACTTGGTATTCGTACGCAGTGGTTAACTGGTAGCATGAAGAAGAAAGAAAAAGATATTGCCCATGAGAAAATCAAGAATCATGAGGTAGATCTGATAATTGGTACACATGCACTCATACAACAGGAAGTTGAATTCGCCAAACTCGGCCTTGCTGTGATTGATGAACAACATCGATTTGGTGTAGAACAAAGACTTGCTTTACGTCTTAAAGCCACAGAAAACAAAAGTCTTGAACCACATTTATTAATGATGACCGCAACACCTATACCTAGAACATTAAGTATGAGCTATTTTGCAGATCTTGATGTATCGATTATTAATGAACTGCCTCAAGGACGTCAGCCGATAATTACAAAACTCATTGAAAGTCGTAGACGTGATGAGGTAATACTACGAATTAGAGAGATTTGTTTATCGGGTAATCAAGCTTATTGGGTTTGTCCTTTAATCGAAGAATCAGAAACCCTACAACTTGAAACTGCATTAGATACCTTTCACTATATTCAAAACCATTTTCCTGACCTACAAGTTGGGTTAGTCCACGGCAAAATGGATCGCTTTGAAAAACAAGCTATCATGGATTTATTTTATAAAAATGAAATCCACGTACTTGTAGCAACAACCGTAATTGAAGTAGGCGTTGATGTACCCAATGCCACAATGATTGTTATTGAACATGCTGAAAGAATGGGGCTTGCACAATTGCACCAATTAAGAGGTCGTGTGGGTAGAGGAGCGGATCAAAGTATGTGCATTTTACTGTATCATGGCCCCCTCAATGAGACGGCTAAAAAACGTCTAAAGATTATTTATGAAACTACCGATGGGTTTGAGCTTGCCAGACAAGACTTACTAATCCGTGGTCCTGGTGAATTATTAGGTGCCAAACAAAGTGGGGTACCCGGGTTTAGATATGCCAGCCTTGAACAACATGAGGATTTGTTGGCGCCGGTTCAACAAATTGCAGATGAAATGATCAGTGACTATCCTATAATGGCTACGAATCATGTTTCACGTTGGTATAGTCAGCCAAAAGATTATCTAAAAGCCTAATTATGAATTTGTCTAATTATATAAAATTAATGAGGCTCGATAAGCCTATTGGTATTTTGTTGTTACTCTGGCCAACACTATGGGCTGTATGGATTGCAAGCCATGCCCATCCAACTATACACATACTGCTGGTGTTTATTTTCGGTACTATTCTAATGCGCTCTGCAGGATGTGTAATCAATGATGTAGCTGACAGAAATTATGATCGCCATGTAAAGCGTACTGAAAATAGACCTATAACAAGCGGCGCCGTATCAGTAAAAGAAGCATTAGTCTTAACTTTTTTATTAAGCTTAGCTTCTTTTTTCCTCGTTCTTACTTGTAATAATTTAACAATAATTTTATCGGTTATTGCTGCTTTTCTTGCGGCCTCTTATCCTTTTACCAAACGTTTTTTATCTATTCCCCAAGCTTATCTTGGTATTGCTTTTGGCTTCGGTATTCCCATGGCATTTGCAGCACAACTTAACTTTATTCCCCCTGTTGCCTATCTACTACTAGTAGCTAATATATTTTGGGCTATTGCTTATGATACTGAATACGCCATGGTGGACCGCGATGATGATATTCATCTAGGTATTCATTCGTCAGCGTTGTTGTTTGGTAGATATGATGTATTAGCTATTATGTTGTGCTATCTGATTACCTTGCTATTATTAGCTGTTGCTGGATATCTTTTACATTTTGGCATAGTGTATTTTGCTGCATTAGTCATAGCAGGCTTGATCGCTACTTACCACTATTTGTTAATTAGATTAAGAGATAGACAAAGTTGCTTTAAAGCATTTTTGCATAACAACTGGTTTGGTGGTGTGATCTTTTTAGGAATATGGCTTGAATTTGCTCTACATTAGAATCGATATTTAAGCCCAATAGTTAACAGGTCCAATCCATTATCACCGTTGATTCGATTATATTTAAGTTGATATCGATCCAGGTTACCCTGTAATAACAAATGACTGCCTAAATCATAACTTATACCTAATCCCATTTGGTCATAGGGTAAGATGCCATCCATGCTCATGGATGACCCGTTACTGAGCCACGGACGATCGGGGGATACGGTACCTAGTCGCCCCAACATATTCCATCTTTTACCTAAGGGGACTGATCCTTCACCACCTATTAAATTAGGCCGATTACGTCCGGAAAACACACTATTACCTGCCCCATTATCTATACCCCCTAAAACGGTGGTATAAGGTAGGGCACTGATACCAGAGAACCATCCTTTCTCTTCTTGAGCAAACACACTCATACTCATAAGCAATAAGCTTATGACTATAATTTGATGTGTTTTTGTGCTCAGTTTCATTTAAATAGTCTCATTTATGAAAGAGTTCATAAGGCAACTTCCCATTCTTAATTTTACGCTTTTAAAAAAACTTTTCAATTAAATTATTGAGTTACACTCCAAATGAAAGCATAACGCTTTGTCTTATAACTCCTGAACTCAAGCGGCTAGCCTTGTCATAAAAACCTCCTAAATTCTCCGTTATACGAATTATTTGTGTCTAATAATTTTAGAGTTATTCAGATAACGCTGTAGATTGAAAAAGTAGCTAACGAACTCTCCCGCCGCTAAAGCCCTGTACATCTTGTAACGGGGGTGTCTTCTTGGGGCAACGACCAGAGCATTGAAGTATTGCCACCCTTGTGACTTACCGCGATCTAACCAAGCGTAGACTGTGATTCTTCGCAATCGCTTCGAGAGCCTTCCGCCCCTACTTTGATTTTTGTGGTCCTGTGTCGTTTCTTACCTTTTGTACGCACTAGTTAGCCAGCAATGGCCGGATATCCCGCATGGCAATAACCTTTGCCGCATTGTGATCCGCGTGGTCGGTGTTGCCGCAGCTTAAACAGATGAATCCAGATTGAAATTCCAGAGCGCTTCCCACTTGCCGCGTGAGGGTTCGGCTTTAAGGATAGCAACCATGGCGCGCTCTAATCAAATAAATGATGTCGTTAATGGTAATACAATCATCTTGTTTAGTTAATGCAATTGCATTGCCTTTATTAAATTATCGAGTTAAGTATATCCAGTCTAATAGTCTATGGATAAAAGGCATACTAGTTGCCGCATTGTCATCATTAATTAAGCAAGTTACTGTATACCATTGCCCTTTTTTAGTTTGCACATAACCTGCAACCGCTTTAACTGATTTTAATGTACCAGTTTTAAGATACATCTTATTAATCTCGAAGGAGTTAGTCTGCTTTCTTATTAGGGTACCTTCTGACCCCATTAAAGGTAACGAGGCGATGACTTCATGACCCAACGGGTCTTGCCATATGACCTGTAATAGAGAATTTAAAAATTGGGGACTTAGAGAAGACTCTCGTGAAAGTCCAGAGCCGTTTTTAATAACTAAAGGTTTTGTATCAATTCCTTTGCGTTGTAAAAAGTCTCTAATATTCTTCTCAGCTTGCTCAAAGGAGGTTTTTTGAGTTGCATCTGGGTTGCCGACACTAAGATAAATCATTCTAGCTATTACGTTATTACTATACTTATCCATCAGTGGAATGAGTACAAACAATGGTAGAGAGTGATTGCTTACTAACTCAGGAAGCTTTTTATAACTTTGATTAAAAATTATTTTTCCATCAAATTTACCACCTAGTTGTTGCCAAATTTGTACAATCGATGAGCTAATAACTCTTTCGTTAGGCAAAAGTCTTCTTGATAATTGACCAATACCACAAGAGATTGGCCACTCTCCTGTTACGTGAATATGGGTTTGGTCACCTTGTTGTTGAGCGAATACTTGAATGCTCTCCTCAACATCATGAGGACATGGTAAATCTACCGGTTTAACCTCATTAACGATTACTGTATCTGGCCAATTGAAATTACTATTTACGTAAATCGAATGGTTAATAGGGGTAATATTTAACGCGAAACGATCAAAATCTATTGTTAAAGGATGAGGAACTAAGTTATATACTCGGTCACCTTGATGATCAAATAAATTGGGATCTTGGTAATTGATTTGATAACGGGCATTATCAATAATGATATTACCGTGAATTTCATGTACACCAAGTAAATACAGTTCGCGCCACAATTGAGACCAATTCTCAAGGGTTAACAAGGGGTCTCCTTGCGCTTGTACTACTAAATCCCCTACTAATTGACTATGTTTATCTAATTCACCATGTATCGATGTTAACCAGGCATAATTAGGACCCAGCAATGACAAAGAAGAGTAAGCGGTTACTATCTTTATAACCGAAGCTGGTTGATATTGTTTATCTTTATTTAGTGACAGAAGCGGGGTTGGCGCCCCAACTTTCTGAACTATTAGACCCACATGCTCCTCAGGGATATTAAGATCCTTAAGTAGTGTTGCGAGTGGTTGAGGTAACCCTTCAGCATTAACCTTATTTAAGGTGAAGAGACACACTGTAATAAATAAATAACAAATTTTACTCACTAAGACTCTTGAAATTTGCATAATGCGCCCTTACTATATTAGCACTCGCTCTTAATGAGTGCTAACAACCACTTTTTTTATTAACCTCTTAGGAGATTAGTAGTATGAAAATTCGTCCTTTGCACGACCGTGTTATTGTCAAACGCCTTGAAGAAGAGCGCAAGACAGCTTCTGGAATCGTTATCCCTGATACTGCCACAGAAAAACCTGATCAAGGTGAAATCTTAGCTGTGGGTAAGGGAAAAACTCTTGAGGATGGTAGCGTTCGCGCCCTTGAAGTTAAAGTAGGCGACAAAGTGCTATTTGGTAAATATTCCGGACAAACTGTAAAAGTTGACGGTGAAGAGTTACTCGTGATGCGTGAAGAAGACATCATGGGTGTAATTGAATCTAAATAATTAATTAGTTCATCTAATTGCCTTTTAAGGAGTAGTAATTATGGCTGCAAAAGAAGTCCGTTTTCATGATAATGCCCGTTCACGTATGGTAACCGGTATTAACATTTTAGCTGATGCGGTAAAAGTCACCTTAGGCCCAAAAGGTCGTAACGTTGTTTTAGAGCGCTCTTTTGGTGCTCCAACTATCACCAAAGATGGTGTATCAGTTGCTAAGGAAATCGAATTGAAAGACAAATTCGAAAACATGGGCGCACAGATGGTTAAGGAAGTAGCATCAAAAACCTCTGACGTTGCAGGTGACGGAACTACTACCGCAACCGTATTAGCTCAAGCAATTGTTAAAGAAGGGATGAAGTACGTTGCTGCCGGTATGAACCCAATGGATTTGAAACGTGGGATTGACCGTGCTGTTACAGCTACGATTGAAGAATTAAAAAACCTTTCAAAACCTTGCACAACCAGCACTGAAATTGCCCAAGTTGGTTCTATTTCAGCAAACTCAGATACCTCAATTGGTGAAATCATCTCTCAAGCCATGGAAAAAGTAGGCAAAGAAGGTGTTATTACCGTTGAAGATGGTTCTGGTTTACAAAATGAATTAGACGTTGTTGAAGGGATGCAATTTGATCGCGGTTATCTCTCACCCTACTTTGTTAACAATCAAGATCGTCAGATCGCTTTACTTGAAGATCCTTTCATTCTCTTGCACGACAAAAAAATCTCTAACATCCGTGATTTGTTACCCGTGTTAGAACAAGTTGCCAAAGCCGGACGTCCTTTGTTAATTATTGCTGAAGATGTTGAAGGTGAAGCATTAGCTACTTTAGTTGTTAACAACATTCGCGGTATCTTGAAAACCACCGCCGTTAAAGCTCCAGGATTTGGTGACCGTCGTAAAGCTATGCTTGAAGATATCGCTATTCTCACTGGCGGTACTGTTATCGCTGAAGAAGTAGGCCTTTCATTAGAAAAAGTCACTCTGAACGATTTAGGTCGCGCCAAACGTATTGAAGTAGGTAAAGAAGAAACCACTATCATTGACGGCGCAGGTGATGAGGCTTCAATCAAAGCTCGCGTTACCCAAATTCGCAAACAAATCGAAGAAGCCACAAGCGACTACGATCGTGAAAAAATGCAAGAACGTGTTGCTAAGTTAGCTGGTGGTGTTGCAGTTATTAAAGTTGGCGCTGCAACAGAAGTTGAAATGAAAGAGAAAAAAGCCCGTGTAGAAGATGCACTTCACGCAACTCGTGCGGCAGTTGAAGAAGGGATTGTTCCTGGCGGTGGTGTTGCTTTATTACGTGCCCGCGCTGTTCTGAAAAACGTCAAAGGTGACAATGCTGATCAAGAAGCTGGCATCAAAATTGTTTCTCGCGCTATTGAAGAGCCGCTACGCCAAATCATTGCCAACTGTGGTGATGAGCCTTCAGTTGTTGTTAACAAAGTTCTGGAAGGTTCCGGTAACTATGGTTACAACGCTCAAACAGGCGAATACGGCGACTTAGTTAGCATGGGTGTAGTTGATCCAACTAAAGTAACTCGTTCTGCATTACAAAACGCTGCTAGTATCGCTGGTCTCATGTTGACCACAGACTGCATGGTTGCTGAACTTCCAAAAGAAGAACCAGCTATGCCACCTGGTGGCGGAATGGGTGGAATGGGCGGCATGGGAATGGATATGTAATTACCCCACCTGGATACTATCTAGGTGTTTCCCCGAAAAACCCGGCCACAAGCCGGGTTTTTTATTACCATCAACTCTTATAAAATAATCATGCTTTTTATATAAGAGTTAAAAATAAATTGGAATTATTCAATAATCCTATTACTATACAAAACAGTAAGTAAATATTCGTTAAGCTATTGTGTTAGTGAATGTTGTTTACACCATAAAACTACGTAGAGAGTTTATTTAATACAATTGGAGGAAATGTATGCAAAACGATATAGCTCGTCGTGTTCGCGCTCACCCTAAATTTGCCGAATTGGTAGCAAAGCAATCACGTCTAAGCTGGACCTTAACTATTATTCAATTAGTTATTTACTTTGGCTTTACCATTCTCATCGCTGTGTCTCCTGGCTTTTTTAAAGAGTCCTACTCAGGGGGGACAACTACAATGGGAATCCCAGTTGGGATTGCCGTTATTGTAGCCGCTTTCATTCTTTCAGCTATTTATGTCTGGAAAGCAAACAGTGAATTTGATGAACTCAATTCACAAATTATTGATGAGGTAACAAAATGAGTAAATTAAAACAATTAATGAACACCTCTCTTACTCTACCGCTAATTTTTATCAGCCAACTAAGTATGGCGGCAGGGGGTGATTTGGGACAAACTGAACGACAAGCCACTAACTGGCATGCCATTATTATGTTCATCGTTTTTGTGGCTATTACCCTATTCATCACCAAATGGGCAGCTTCAAGAACAAAGTCTGCGGCTGACTTTTATGCTGCAGGAGGCGGGATAACGGGTTTCCAAAACGGCCTAGCAATCGCTGGTGACTATATGTCTGCTGCATCCTTCTTAGGTATTTCCGCATTAGTATTTGCCAAAGGCTATGACGGCTTATTGTTTTCTATAGGCTTTTTAGTTGGCTGGCCAATCATCTTATTTATGATTGCTGAGAGGCTAAGAAACTTAGGAAAATTTACTTTTGCAGATGTTACTGCCTTTCGTTTTTCTCAGGGACCAATTCGTTCCATGGCAGCAATCAATACTTTAGTAGTCGTTCTTTTCTATTTGATTGCTCAAATGGTTGGAGCAGGGCAGCTCATTAAGTTACTCTTTGGTCTAGACTATGTATATGCCTTAGTCATTGTAGGTGTATTAATGATCTTATACGTACTCTTTGGCGGGATGTTAGCAACCACTTGGGTACAAATCATTAAAGCTGTGATGTTGTTAGCTGGCGCTACATTTATGGCTCTTGCAGTACTCAGTAACTTCAACTTTTCCTTTGATGCAATGTTTACTAAAGCTGTAGAAGTATATGGTCAAGTTCACCACACAGACGGTCACAGTATCATGGCTCCTTCGCCAATTAAGGATCAACTATTCTTAGGCTTTAATATTCCAGGATGGGTAGATTCTGTATCCTTTGGTATGGCTCTGATGTTTGGTACTGCAGGTTTACCACATATCTTGATGCGCTTTTTCACAGTAGGTAATGCTAAAGAAGCTAGAAAATCTGTTTTATATGCTACAGGTTTTATTGGTTACTTTTATATTCTTACTTTTGTGATTGGTTTTGGAGCGATCATTTATGTAACTCAAAATCCACAATACCTTGATGCTGTCAAAATGCTTGCCACAGGGAAACTGGCTCTACGCGGTGGAAATAACATGGCAGCTATTCATTTAGCTGATGCTGTGGGTGGTGATTTGTTCTTAGGCTTCATCTCTGCTGTTGCATTTGCTACGATTCTTGCAGTGGTATCAGGTTTAACACTATCAGGTGCTTCAGCTGTATCACATGACATTTATGCTAATGTAATTGCAAAAGGTAAAACAACCGATGAGCAAGAAATTAGAGTATCCAAAATGGCTACCTTAGCATTAGGTGTTGCTGCGGTATTATTAGGAATCGTTTTTGAAAAACAAAACGTTGCCTTCATGGTGGGCTTAGCTTTCGCCGTGGCAGCTTCCTCTAACTTCCCTGTACTCATTATGTCCATGTTCTGGAAAAATATGACTACACGTGGCGCAGTGATCGGTGGCTTAGTTGGTTTAGTCAGTTCAGTTATCCTGATTATCCTAACCAAATCTATGTGGGTTGACACTTTCCATATGGGTAAAGAAGCCATCGTACCATTTAAAAACCCTGCTATGTTCTCAATGATTCTGTCTTTTGTTTGCTGCTGGTTCTTCTCTATTACAGACAACTCCAGTAGTGCGAAAGAAGAAAGAGAGAAATTTGAAGAACAATATATTCGTTCGATGACGGGTATTGGTGCAGAAAAAGCAGCAAAACATTAATAAAACTGTAATTACTCTTAAAGGGCAGATAACTATCTGCCCTTTTTTTATTTCAACTTCAATAATTTCCTTAATTTCAAAAACATTAATGCAGCCATCAGCGAATCATTAATAGCATCATGCTCTGGCCATCTTGGAATATCTAAGTCTTTTAGAATATAGTTAAAGTGTAAATCCACATTGCTATCTGTATGTTGTTTGAATTTATAATCGTAAAATAAACCAGATACTTCTATTTTTTGCTGAGGCAATGGAATACCAATCATGGGTATTAAAAGCCGATTAATCATTGCTACATCAAACTCTAAATAGTAGCCAACTAATGGTCGACTACCGACAAAATGAAGAAGTTGATCAATCGCCTCGATTGGTTCAATGGCAGAACTTAAGTCTTTTTGTCTAATTTGATGAATTTTTATACTATTTGAATGAATCTGGCCTTGTGGTTTTATCAATATTTGTAGTTTTTCACTAGTTAGAATCTTATTATCACGAATTTTTATCGCGCCAATAGCGATAATATGATCTTTCTCACGATTTAATCCTGTAGTCTCACAATCTAAGCTCACCCACTCATTTATAGGTGGCGGATCTAATAAAAAACCGTATTGAGGTTTTTTTAACCGAGATTTATACCAACGACTCTGTAGAGTCTGCCAAATATTAAAGTGCATCGATTTTAAAGTGATAATGTATTAGCTGTTTGAATCGTTTTACAATTTGTAGACTGTCTTTAAATACATCTTTATCTAATGTAGATAATTGTGCCAAATCTAGTTGATTGTCAGGTCGTGAGCCCATTGATAATTGATTCAAACCACTTTTAAGACGTAAGCTCATCATAAAACCTAAGGTCTCAGACAAGTCTGTGGCCATATCTTGTGACAAAACCCCAAACCTTGCGAGTTCACTAATTCTCTCAACGGTGTTGGTTGACTTTACCCCTAATTCAAGAGCAAGACTTCTGACACCGTGAACGATGGGAAATATACCAATTTTTTTAATATCAACAAGATTGCTCTCCGCTGAACTACCTAAAAGTCGTCCAATCCAACTGCCTGTTTGGTCTGATACCAGTTCTCCTGCACGGGCAAAATGTGAGTAAAAACTTGGGTTATCAATGAGTCGTTGTCCATAGTACTCTTTTAAATGATCAAGTAGTGTTGTATCTCCACATACCGCTTCGGCATCTGTAAATATAGCCAAACGCATATGGTTTTCAGGATTAGCGTGATAAATCCATTGTCGTATGGTTTCTTTAAAATCCGCAAGCTTCTGACACCACAATGGATTTCTCATCATAACCCCACCTAAACATGGGGGATAACCTAGTTCTTCTAGATAATCATTAAAACGCTGTGCTACTTGTATCACCTCAGGATTCATGTATTGATCACTAATAATGAGTGCATTATCTTGATCGGTTTTCAGTATTTGTTCACCTCTGCCTTCGCTCCCCATAACAACCACACAAGTATTTTTTTGTATCTCGGGGGAGGCGATAAGTTGCCATAATCGGCTGAATACTTTTCTATTAAGCTCTGTGATAAGTTGTGAAATCATGGTGATTTTGACCTCACTTTCACACAACAGCTGTATCACTTTGGTTAAATTGTCGACAACCTGTTTTAATTCCTGAGGTTGAGTTACCTGTTGAATTTGAAGCGATATCAGATGTGAGTGATTAGAAATAAAACTCATCAAGTCTAGTTGATCTAATACACCCAATAATTGTCCGTTATGTTTTACCACTAAGCGATGGATACCATGACGAATCATTAATATTAGTGCATCTAATACAGATTTTTGGCTGTCGATCTCAATTAAAGACCAAGTAGCTAATGAACCGACCTCTAGATCATGTAAGTTACTATCTGATAACACTGCTTTTAATAAGTCTGTTGCGGTAAATATACCCAACTGATTATCTTTTTTTACTAGTAGATGTGTCAGATTTTCTTGTTCAAGCTTTCGGCATACTTGATAGATACTTAATTGAGAATCAACAATAATAGGTGCTCTGATAAAGGTCTTTTCAACCTTTGAATGCATAAGCGAATGAAGCTCTCTTTGGTTGGTCCGCTCTTCTCTGGCTTTTAATTTGTTCGCTAAATCTGAAAATAATAGTGAACCAAAGGCGTTATTAGAGGCAATCAATCGATTGATTGTTTGTTTTGGAATACGGTAGGCAATTAATTCTTCAGCTGTCTTGAAATAACCATTTATTTGACCAGATATGATGCCACGCGCATCAAAACATTCATCCGGTCCATAAATATAGTTAATTTCACCTGCCTCTTCGTGTTTGACATGCCCTTTGATAATCATCAACAGATAGTTTGGTTGATCTTCTGTCGATAAGATAATTTCTCCCTCTGGATAATATTCAATATCAACACTATCTGATACCCAACGTTGCTGTTCAACATTAAGCGTGTCGAAGGGTGGCACATGAAAATTAAAATTTGTCATTAGTCGGATCAGTCAGGATGATCTATACTTTACATCACTTTATACGGGATGTAATTGGTATGCAAAAAAAAATCAACTCTGCAAAGGGAAAAACGTGGTCTGGACGGTTTAGCGTCCCCACTACTGAACTAGTTAAAACTTATACGGCGTCTGTCTTTTTTGATAAAAAATTAGCTTTGTTTGATATTCAAGGCTCACTGGCACACGCGCAAATGCTCAGCGAAGTTGGTGTATTAAGCCAAAAAGACTTAAAGGATATTAAGTCTGGGATGGCTAAAATAAAAAAAGAGATTGAAACCAATGAATTTAACTGGTCACTTGACAGTGAAGACGTTCATTTAAATATAGAACGGAAATTAACTGACTTAATCGGTGATGCAGGTAAGCGCTTACATACTGGTCGATCAAGAAATGATCAGGTTGCTACTGATATACGTCTTTACTTGAGGCATGAACTTGATAATATCCAACTCTATTTGTTGGAGTTATTGAGTTCTTGCGCTACGTTTGCTGCAGAACACTTTGATACAGTCATGCCTGGCTTCACCCATTTACAAGTAGCGCAACCTATTACTTTAGGACATCATTTACACGCATACTGCGAAATGTTTGAGCGTGACCTAGAACGGTTTGAGGATTGTCGTAAACGTATTAATCGTCTGCCTTTAGGATCTGCAGCTTTAGCTGGTACCAGTTATCCTTTAAACCGGCAGCGTGTAATGGAGCTATTAGGTTTTGAAGATATCTCAAGAAACTCACTTGATGCGGTATCGGACAGAGATTTTGCTATTGAGTTTTGTTCTTGCGCATCCATTTTAATGATTCATCTCTCTCGTCTTTCAGAAGAATTGATACTCTGGATGAGTCCACGTTTTAACTTTATTGAAATTGGTGATGCTTTCTGTACAGGCTCCTCAATCATGCCTCAGAAAAAGAACCCTGATGTTCCAGAACTTGCTCGTGGTAAATCAGGTAGAGTGATTGGACATCTCATGGGTTTGTTAACGCTCATGAAAGCCCAACCTTTGGCTTATAATAAAGATAACCAAGAAGATAAAGAACCCTTATTTGACACAGTGGAGACAGTTTCACAAACTCTACAAGTTTTCCGAGATATGCTTGCTGATATAAAGGTAAACAAAGCCAATATGGAGCAAGCAGCTAAAGAGGGGTTTGCGACCGCCACTGATCTTGCTGATTATTTGGTTAAAAAAGGGATACCTTTCAGAGATGCTCATGAAATTGTTGCAAAGGCGGTATTAAACGCTGAAAAACGTGGCGTGGATCTGGATGGATTATCACTTGATGAGCTAAAAGTGTATTCAACACTGATTAATAAAGACGTCTATGAGGTGTTAACACTCAAAGGCTCCTTACATAGTCGCGATTTACCAGGTGCCACTGCGCCAAAACAAGTAAAAAAAGCACTCAATCAAACCTTATCACGTATCAAAAAACGACTTGGTCAATTTCAAGCTAGAGCATCAAGTACTTAACGAGCTACTTTTCGGGGCCTGTTCACGGCAAATTTTACGTGTTTCAGGTCCCGATAAACGCTCCCCAAACCAAGCACAATGGTGAATTCGCTGGCTTTTTCTTTGGTAATAAATGCAGTTATTACACACACCAAATGGTGTACCACCGTTTATACTCTGCATTTCAAACAAAATTGTCCTTAATACCGTTACACAATAACGAATTCGATGAGCACTAATTTCTCGTGCGCCACTTTGCCACAAGCCAGCAGGATTGGTTTCATCTAAAAAAGCTTCACCCAGCAGACTCAATCTTAATCTCACTACTCGTTTATCCACGTCATCTTGATAACGTTCTATTAATCCATGTCGATCAAGTAGCAGTAAGCTTTGCGATACGGTACCTTTAGTAACATTAAGATATTCTGATAACGCTTGAGGTGTATTACTAAATCGATTAGCTTGTTGTAGAAATAATAGGGCTTGTATATGAACAGGCTGCAACCCTTCTTCTCCTCCAATACGCCGAAACTCCCCACGCATCACGTTTGCGAGGCGCTCAACAATATCAAATAGAGCAATTGGATTTTTTAACATGGTTTAGATAATATCGACTCTAAACTATATTGTCAAAATCAAAAATTGCTTTTTTTTGGTATCGTATCGATACTACCACACGAAAAAACCCTTAAAAAACAGTGTTTTTTGTTCAAAATAAGGCTTTTTTTCACTCGTCAAGCACTATTTTCATACGTGTTGTAAAAACAACAACAACCTGCAAACCCTGCAAATAAGCGGCTTTCAAAGGGTTTAATATCATATAACATTGATTTTTTTAAATAAAATCAAAAAATCACTGCTTTTCTAGTATGTGTTAGACTTATTTCCCATGAAAAACATTTATTTAGTTAAAATTTCTCTTATTGTTATACCGTTTGCAATTCTGTTAAATAGTTGCGGCTTACGAGGTCCTTTGTATTTACCTCCCAAAACAACACCTAAAGAATCGACCAAACCTAACAATCAAAACAAACAAAGTCTTTTAATAGTTCAGCACAGTACGTTCAGGACCTAACATAAGTATGGCAAATCTCACTCCATTCCCAGAGCTTTCATATCGTCAACAAGAACTATACATTGAAGACATATCGTTAACAGATCTTGCAACGATTTACGGTACTCCTTTATACGTGTATTCCTATAGCGCCTTATCTAAAGCGTACCGTGAATTCAGTGAGGCTTTTGCTAGTCGAGAGACAATGATCTGCTATGCGGTAAAAGCCAATGGCAACCTTGCTCTATTAAGAGAGCTGGTGATGCTTGGTGCAGGCTTTGATATTGTCTCTGCAGGCGAATTAAAACGCGTATTAAAAGCTGGAGGAGATCCTCAAAAAGTTGTTTTTTCAGGAGTAGGGAAAAGTAAAGAAGAGATTATCTTTGCTTTAAATGCCAATATTTTCTGTTTTAATATTGAATCAGAAGCTGAATTGTATAGGATTCAAGAATGCGCTTCTGAGTTAAACATGGATGCCAACGTGTCTTTCCGCGTCAATCCAGATGTCGACCCTAAGACGCATCCCTATATTTCTACAGGACTTAAAAACAGTAAATTTGGTGTACCTTTTGATACAGCCATAGATCTATATAAGAAAGCCAATCAACTTAATAACATCATAATTAAGGGAATTGATTGTCATATTGGCTCACAAATTACAGACCTCAATCCATTCATTGAAGCCCTAGAACGTATATTAGAGCTGATTGATGAATTAAAACATTTAGGAATCATAATCTCTCATCTTGATTTAGGTGGTGGCTTAGGAATCACCTATAAAGATGAAAGCCCCATCTCATTAGCCGCTTACGCCGAGGCGCTATTAAGCCGCTTACATGGCTTTTCTGGTAAGTTAGTTTTTGAACCGGGACGAAGAATTATCGGTAACAGCGGATTGTTACTCACCAAGGTCGAATTTTTAAAACACTCTCCAGAACATCAGTTTGCAATTGTTGATGCAGCGATGAATGATTTAGTAAGGCCCTCTTTATATGATGCTTGGCATGAAATTATTGAAGTAACACGTCAGCCAAACCTTACATTAAATGAATTTGATGTAGCGGGCCCGGTGTGTGAAACAGGCGATATATTAGGCTCGAAAAGAAAATTATCTACAAAGTCTGGTGATTTACTCGCCATTCTGTCAACAGGAGCCTATGGATCCGTAATGAGTTCAAATTATAATGCCCGTTCACGTGCTGCGGAAGTATTGGTTTATAAAGATCAGCATTATCTAATTAGTCAACGAGAGAGCTTTGATGATTTGATTCGTAGAGAATTAACTGACTTTTTAACACAATCATCACTAACAAAAACCTGATTTATATTTTATTTTTATGTACATTTAGTATTGATACGATACTATTTATTAATCATCAATTCAAAATAACTTATATTCTTTTAATTAATTGTATTGTTTTGTTCTATTCAAAAGTTAAAATTCTAATCACCAGGAGATTAATTTATCTCTTACAAGAGTTAACTTTTAATTCTAAGTTGATTCAATGGAAGTGCATTGCACGACTTATAACAAATCGATCAACACTAAAAGGAGTAAGTTAGTATGGTAACAGCCAAGAAAAAGCCGGCAGCTAAAAAGCCAGCCGCAAAGAAGGTAGCTGCAGCTAAAAAACCAGCCGCTAAAAAAGTAGCAGCTGCTAAAAAACCAGCCGCTAAAAAAGTAGTGGCAGCTAAAAAGCCAGCCGCAAAGAAGGTAGCTGCAGCTAAAAAACCAGCCGCTAAAAAAGTAGCAGCAGCTAAAAAACCAGCCGCTAAAAAAGTAGTAGCAGCTAAAAAACCAGCCGCTAAAAAAGTAGCAGCAGCTAAAAAACCAGCCGCTAAAAAAGTAGCAGCAGCTAAAAAACCAGCCGCTAAAAAAGTAGCAGCAGCTAAAAAACCAGCCGCTAAAAAAGCAGTAGCCGCTAAAAAACCAGCTGCTAAAAAAGCAGTAGCCGCTAAAAAACCAGCCGCTAAAAAACCAGCCGCTAAAAAAGCAGTAGCAGCTAAAAAACCAGCCGCTAAAAAACCTGTGGTAAAAAAAGCTGCTCCAGTAAAAGCAGTTTCTGCACCTACACCAGCTCCAATTATCACAGCACCACTGATCAAACCAATGTTCTAATAGGTTGGATTTGAGACTTCTAGGTATCTGTCGATACCTAGAAGATTTTACTTAGGTATTAAAACTTGATTCATTCTTTGTTGAATGAGTTGAGATTTGTCTAATAATTTTTCTGTGGTTCCAAACCTATCATAATACTTAGGTTTTGGTATCATTGACGCCAATAGCGCTGCTTGGCTAGAAGTAACAGCACTTACCGTTACGCCAAAATAATGTCGGGCTGCTGATTCACAGCCATAAATTCCATCACCCCATTCAATGACATTTAAATAGACTTCTAATATCCTTCTTTTATCCCAAACCATTTCCAGCATTACTGTAATAATTGCTTCTTCAGCTTTCCTGAAAAGATTTCGCCTAGGGGATAAAAATAAATTTTTTGCTAATTGTTGTGTAATCGTTGATCCACCTGCAATAACTGTTTTTTTATTTATATCTTTTTGAAATGCGACTTTTATACCCCGCCAATCAAATCCGCTATGATTAATAAAATTGGCATCTTCTTCAGCTACTACCGCTCTTTTTAGTGAATTTGATATATGTGAATAGCTGATCCATGGATAATGAATATAGGGTATTTTATGTTGCGCTAATCTTTCTTTTTCGCGCTGCGCTGTTAGAGAAGTAAGTCCTTTGGGATTATAAAATTTCCACCAAACAATTTCAGAAAAAATCCATATATTCCAAAATAACCATATAAAAAACAATAACTTAATTGATTTTTTTATGGTCAAGAAAAAAAATTTCAAGATATATTTAACTGTTATTATTAAGTTGTTGTCTCAACAGTACCCTGAGTTCGTCTGTTTTAGGTCGGCAATGACGCCAGATTCTAAAGGATTCTGCTGCTTGTTCTATTAACATACCCAACCCATCATAGTAGTGTGCCGCTTTGTGCATTGCGGCTTGCTCTAGGAAAGGTGTCAGTCCTGCTCTATAACTCATATCGTAAGCATAACTGTGGCTAGAAAATAGATGTTGAGGAAAAACGAGGGCTTCACCTTTAATTGCCGCTGAGGTAGCGTTAATAATTACGTCAAAGGAACGTGATAGCCTTGGATCTGTAATTAATCCAGCATGGACTTTAGCGTTACCAGGATTGCTATCTGTCTGAAAGTCCTCAATCAGTTCTATGGCTTTTTTTGCTGTTCTATTAGCAATAAAAATCTCTGCAGGTGAGTGCTCTAGTAATGGCCCCAATACTCCTCTAACCGCACCACCTGCTCCTAATATCAAAACACTTTTATTTTTGATAGGAATATTCAAATAATTAAAGTCTGCTATGAGTCCTAAGCCATCCGTATTGTCAGCACAGATTCGCCCCTCTTCGATCCACAGAGTATTGGCTGCATGGGCTATTTTTGCTCTTGAACTAAGTTGTTGCGCTAACAAATAGGCTCTTTCTTTAAAAGGTAAGGTAATATTTAAACCCTTACCACCAGAGTTAAAGAAATCTTTGACGCATTCCTCAAACTGATCAATGTGAGGTGCTAGTCGACCATATTCTATTTGCTGCTGTGTTTGTATCGCAAAATAGGTATGAATATATGGGGATCGACTATGCTCTACAGGCTGCCCCACAACGGCATATCGATCCATATAACTTAACCTTGTTTCCATGGCAGACCAGCATGACGCCATCCACCAACAGTATTTCTGTGGTTATGCTGATCCTTATCTCCCTCAAATCCCTCTAACACATTATATGAATTAATAAATCCCGCTTCTGTGGCGAGTTTTGCGGCTGCATGCGATCTAGCGCCAGAACGACACATAAAAAACAAAGGGGTATCTTGGCTTACTTCGGATTGGATTTGTTTTATAAAATCTGGATTATGCTCACCACTTGGATAATCACTCCACTCTATATGTAATGAATCTGGCACATAACCCACCCAGTCTAATTCAGCTTGGGTACGTACATCAATTAATCGTGAGCCGTGTATGAGACTTAATAGTTCGTAGGCTTCTTTGGGTAATAACGCACCTGCATAAGGAAGGTTAGCTTGATGAGCGCGCTCTTGTGCTTTCAATAAAATTTCAGAAGATTTAGACATGATTTTTCTTCATCACTTTAAAAATGGATAAACGACTTTTATTTTACGCGCCAAAATGGTTTTATAACAAAAAAAGTATGCTTAATTAACTAAAATGCATTATTTTGGCGCAAATAAACTGCAAATGTTTTATTTTGGTGCGTAAATATTTTGTAAACTATATAAAAAGCCCGGCAAAAGTGAAAGAATGCTAATATTATTGCTTGGCATACAAAGTGCTTAATGAATAGCAAGAATTTCAAATCATTATGGGATTTCTCACTATTATGAAATGTCATAATGGCTTCATAGATTAACCAACTAGGAGATAAAAATGGCAGTTGAAAAGGTCATGCAAATGATTAAGGAAAACGAAGTCAGATTTGTTGACTTTCGTTTCACCGATACCCGTGGTAAAGAACAGCACGTATCAGTTCCAATAAGTGCATTTGACGAAAGCAAATTCACTGAAGGTCATGCTTTTGATGGCTCATCTATCGCAGGTTGGAAAGGTATCCAAGCCTCTGATATGTTATTAATGCCTGATGCAACCACTGCTAATATTGATCCTTTCATGGATGAGGCAACACTCATTTTAACTTGCGATGTTATCGAGCCATCAGATGGTAAAGGTTACGATCGTGATCCACGCTCGATTGCCAAACGCGCCGAAGCTTATTTAAAAGCAAGTGGTGTGGGTGATGTAGCTTATTTTGGACCAGAACCTGAATTTTTTATTTTTGATTCTGTCAGTTGGCATGTTGATATGTCAGGTTGCAGCGTAAAAATTTCAACAGAAGAAGCTCCTTGGTCATCTAACAAAGAATATGATGGCGGTAATATGGGTCACCGTCCTGCTGTTAAAGGCGGTTATTTCCCTGTTCCCCCAGTCGATTCATTGCAAGATATTCGCTCTGCCATGTGTCTCGCACTTGAAGATATGGGTGTACCTGTAGAAGTACATCATCACGAGGTTGCAGCACCTGGGCAATGTGAAATCGGTACCCGTTTTGCACCCTTAGTTCAGCGTGCTGACTGGACACAAATTTTAAAATACGTTGTTCATAACGTTGCCCATTCATATGGTAAAACCGCTACCTTTATGCCAAAACCAATCGTTGGCGATAACGGTTCTGGTATGCACGTGCATCAATCAGTTTGGAAAGATGGTAAAAACCTCTTTGCTGGCAATGGTTACGCAGGTCTTTCTGAGTTTGCCTTGTACTACATCGGCGGTATTATCAAACACGCTAAGGCATTGAATGCGTTAACCAACCCTAGCACCAACTCTTATAAGCGCTTGGTACCAGGATTTGAAGCCCCAGTTAAATTGGCTTACTCAGCACGTAACCGTTCTGCTGCAATTCGTGTTCCATTTGTTCAAAGTGATAAAGCACGTCGTGTGGAAATTCGCTTCCCAGATCCTACTGCTAACCCATACTTGGCTTTTGCGGCCATGTTGATGGCAGGCTTAGATGGCGTTCAAAACAAAATCCATCCTGGTGAAGCATCTGATAAAGACTTGTACCATCTCTCTCCTGAAGAAGATGCCAAGATCCCATCACCAGCTGCGTCCTTAGATGAAGCGCTTGAAGCATTGGACAAAGACCGTGAGTTCTTAACTCGTGGTGGCGTATTCTCCAACGAAATGATTGATGCTTATATTGCATTAAAAATGGAAGAAGTAACCTTGTTCCGTATGACAACTCATCCTTTAGAATTCCAGATGTACTACAGTCTGTAAAGGATTAGGCCCTAGATGGTTCATTTAGGGCAGTCACAATACCAACAAAACCCGCAATTTATGGATACTTAGATTGCGGGTTTTTTAACTAAAAAATCTATGAAAAACGACGATTATAGAGGTCTTGATCTCATCACTACAGCGGTGGTTGTACTCAACAAAGAATTTAATATCGTTTTCATTAACACTGCAGCTGAAGATCTGTTTGCGGTAAGCCGTAAAAATATTCTCGGATATCGACTAGACTCAGTACTCGCCGATATTGAAAGACTGCTAGAAGACTGTAGCCTATCCTTTGAAAAAAAAATGGGGTTTATTGAGCATGAATGGACTTTCCATTCGACGGCTCATGACAAATATGTTCTGACTTGTACTGGTACACCACTAGAAGATTCAGTAAATATTCTTCTTGAGTTTAGACCGATTAACCAACGAGCGAAAATAGAAAAAGAAGAAAAAATCATTCAAGATCAAGAGGTTAATCGTCAGCTAATACGTAACCTGGCGCATGAAATAAGAAATCCTTTAGGTGGCATTAAGGGTGCTGCTCAATTATTAGAAAAAGAATTGGATCAAGTGGAGCTTAGGGAATATACAGAAGTTATTAAGAATGAAGCAGGGCGCTTACAGTTATTACTTGATCGTATGTTAAGCCCCAATAGCCGTCTTCACCAAACTGCACCTCTTAATATTCATGAGGTACTTGAAAGAGTTCGCAGTGTCACCTTAGCTGAGTTTCCTAAGCGGGTATCGATACAACGAGATTATGACACCAGTATCCCAGAGTTTTTAGCTGATCGTGAACAACTTATTCAAGCCATACTAAATATTGTACGTAATGCCGCTCAAGCATTTCAAACTCAAGGCACAATTAAAATACAAACACGCATATTACGTCAAATTACTCTGGCTAAAAAACGGTTTAAATTAGGTATTGTCGTCAAAATTATTGATAATGGCCCCGGTATTCCAACCTCACTACAACCCCGTATTTTTCAACCTCTGGTCTCTGGTCGCGAGGGAGGAACGGGACTAGGATTAATGTTGGCACAGAATTTGATTAGTCAACATTATGGTATGGTGGAATTTGAAAGTCGTCCAGGATTCACTTGTTTTGATCTCATTCTCCCCATCACCGAAACAGAATATAGCTAACTTTGAAATAGCATAACAAGGATCAATATGAAACCTGTTTGGATAGTAGATGACGATAGATCAATAAGATGGGTCTTTGAGAAAGCACTCACACGAGAAAATATCGCTCATAAGACCTTCTCCTCTGCACCAGAAGCGCTCGAAGCGCTTGAAGAAGAACAACCACAAATTGTCATCAGCGATATACGAATGCCGGGTCAATCTGGATTAATTCTTTTAGATAAATTAAAAGAACGTTGCCCCCATGTGCCGGTAATTATTATGACAGCCTACTCTGATCTAGAAAGTGCGGTGAGCGCTTTTCAAGGAGGTGCTTATGAGTATTTACCTAAGCCCTTTGATGTAGATCATGCCATTGAGCTGATTCGTCGCGCCATGAATGAAAACGCTACTTTTGAAAATATGGCCATGGAGGACAACCTTCCCCCTGAAATCCTTGGTCAAGCCCCAGCTATGCAAGAGGTATTTAGGGCCATAGGTAGATTATCGCAATCTAACGCCAGTGTTCTGATTACCGGTGAATCCGGTACCGGCAAGGAATTGGTTGCTCGTGCACTGCATCGCCATAGCCAACGAGCTCATAAACCTTTTATTGCTATCAATACCGCAGCAATTCCTAAAGAACTACTAGAGTCAGAATTGTTCGGTCATGAAAGAGGTGCTTTTACAGGTGCCAATACATTACGTAAAGGAAGATTTGAGCAAGCTGAAGGTGGTACTCTGTTTTTAGACGAAATTGGTGATATGCCAGCTGATCTACAAACCAGACTATTACGAGTGTTATCTGATGGACATTTCTACCGCGTCGGTGGGCACTCACCCATCGCTAGTCATGTACGGATCATTGCTGCTACCCACCAAAACCTAGAGCAGCGAGTAAATGAAGGACTCTTTCGTGAAGACTTATATCATCGTTTAAATGTTATTCGTATCCGCATCCCCTCCCTACGCGATCGCCGTGAAGATATTCCATTATTAAGTCGATATTTTCTGCAAAAAAGCGCCCGTGAATTGCAAGTTGAACCTAAGCGCTTTACTGACAACGCCATCCAGTTTTTAAAAGGATTAGCATGGCGTGGTAATGTAAGGCAGCTTGAAAACCTGTGTCATTGGGTGAGTGTGATGGCGCCTGGTATGTCTGTGGACGTATCTGATTTACCTGAGGATATTAAAACCCCGGCTATATCCGAACAGACAGAAGCCAACTCAGTCTTGTCACATAACTGGCAAAGCGCACTTGAACGCGAAGTATCCTCATCTTTTAACCAAGGGGAGCAGGGTATTTTAAATCGCTTAATTACTGATTTTGAGCGTATTCTCATTGAACAAGCATTAATTCATACAGGGGGTAAGAAAGTAGAGGCAGCCCAATTGTTAGGTTGGGGAAGGAATACTCTCACTCGTAAAATTCAAGAGTTAGGATTGGAGGAAGATAAATCTACAAATAACGGAGCATGATCTGAGGGCCGCTCGTTACCTCTTGGCGTAGTATCCACCTGACAATCTTGTAAGCGAGGGAGTAGAGCGTTACTAATTAATGCATGGTCAATTCTAAGGCCCATTTTTCGCTTGAAGGCGTTCATACGATAGTGCCACCAGGTAAATCCAGGGTCATCTGGGTAGCGCTGTCTGAACGCATCCACTAAACCTAAAGACAACAATTGTTGGAAGGCCTGTCGCTCAGCATCGGTGCACAGGACTTCCTCTTTGTAAGCTTCAGGATCATAAACATCCTTATCCTGTGGGGCGATATTAAAATCACCCAGAATAACGAGCTGATCATTGCCAGATAAAAGAGCTTTTAAATATTCAGTTAATGCCCTATACCAATTTAATTTATATTGATACTTGTCTGAAGTGACTGCTTCGCCATTGGGGCAATATGCACTAATAATGCGCACATCATTAATTGTTGCAGCAATTAGACGCTGTTGATGATCTTCAAACTTAGGCATACCAATTACCACATCCTGTGCCTCATGACGGCTTAAAATCGCCACACCGTTGTAGGTCTTCTGGCCAGCAATCAGAGCGTGATAACCTAATTCTTTAAAATAACTCTCTGGAAACTGACTACTCTCACATTTAAGTTCTTGCAGACATAATACATCGGGAGAAGCTTTATTAAGCCAATCACCTACTTGCTCCATGCGTACTTTAATTGAATTAACATTCCATGTGGCAATACGCATCTATACCATTCCATTATGTCTTAATAACGCATCAATTGTGGGCTCTCTTCCTCTAAAAGCCACAAAAGAGTCCAAAGCGGGTCGCGATCCGCCACGAGATAGAATTTCCTCACGGAAACGATGCCCAATCGTGGTATTCAAACCACCGTTTTCTTCAAATAATGAATAGGCGTCGGCAGATAATACCTCGGCCCACTTATAACTGTAATACCCAGCAGCATAACCACCGGCAAAGATATGACTAAAACTATTAGGGAAGCGATGCCAATGAGGCGGTTGAACCACGGCGACTTCCTCACGGATTTGAGACAAAACGTTTAATGGTGATTGGTCAGCTAACAAACCACAATGAATTTGCATATCAAACAAGGCAAACTCGATTTGTCTTACTGTTTGCATTCCACTTTGGAAGTTCTTGGCTTGGGTCATACGTTGAAACAGTTCTTGAGGCAACGACTCTCCCGTATCAACATGACGCGTCATGTCTCTCAAGACATGCCATTCCCAACAGAAGTTTTCCATAAACTGGCTAGGTAATTCCACAGCATCCCACTCAACTCCGTGAATCCCAGAAACTGACAGATCATCTACTTCAGTTAACAAATGATGTAATCCATGACCAAACTCATGGAAAAGGGTAATGACTTCATCATGGGTAAAGGTTGCAGGTTTGTCACCCACAGGAGCAGAAAAATTACAGGTGAGATAGGCTACTGGTATAGCAAAATCGTGGCCACGACGACGACGAGTAATGGCCTCATCCATCCATGCACCACCTCGTTTTCCTGGCCTTGCATACAAATCAATATAAAATTGGCCTACTCGTTGTTGATGTTGATTCAATAGAGAATAAAACTTCACATCCTTATGCCATACCGGTGCATTATCAGCCACTACCGTTAAACCATATAAGGTATGAATGACTCTAAAGAGTCCTTCAAGCACTTTATCTTCTGGAAAATAATTTTTGACCTCAAGATCAGAAAAATCATAGCGAGCCACTCTCAATTTCTCTGAAACGTAAGCCACATCCCAGGGCATTAATTCATCAATAGCACATTGTTCTTGTGCGAATACAACCAAATCTTGCCAATCTTGCTGTGCATAAGGCTTAGCTTTACTGGCTAATTGTCTAAGAAAAGTCATGACCTCTTCAGCTGATTTAGCCATTTTGCTCTCAAGTGAGAGCTCAGCATAATGCTTAAAGCCCAGTAACTGTGCTTGATCAGCACGCCACTTTAAAATACTGCTTATTAAGTGCGTATTATCCCACTGTGGTTTACCCAGTTCTGAGGCTCGTGTTGCGTAAGCATAATATAAAGCCTCTCTCAGCTCTCTAGATTGCGCGTATTGCATAACAGGAATATAAGATGGAGCATGTAAAGTAAAGAGATATCCTTCTTTATCTTTAGAAGCAGCTAAATCTTGAGCTGTCTTAATGACATCTTTTGGTAAACCTGACAACATGGCATGGTCAGTTACTTGATAGGTGTATTCGTTCATCGTATCAAGTAGATTTTGCTCAAATTTAGCGGCAGCTTCAGCCAAATCGTTTTCAAGTTGGAGAAAAAGTTGCTTATCTTTATCAGAGAGTTCTGCACCACCGAGTCTAAAGTCTCTTAATTCGTTATGAATAATTTTTTGACGAACAGTAGATAAAGAATCAAATCCCTTACCAGAACGTAGTTGTTTAAAACCCTCATAGAGAGCTAAATTTTGTGCTAATTTTGCCCAATATTCGGTCACTATGGGTAAATTACGATTATAAGCATCCCTTAATTCTGGTGTATTTACTACAGAGTTAAGATGAGATACTTGACCCCAAGCACGCGAGAGCTCCTCATTGACCTTTTCCAGTGGCCAAACAAAGTTTTCCCAGCTAGGTTCGTGATTATGTTGTATCACTTGTTCTAAAGTTTGATGACATTGATCAATTAATACGGTTATAGCTTCATCAACATGTGAGGGCTGAATTTGATCAAAACGGGGAAGTCCAGAAAAATCTAATAAGGGATTCATATTGTTAATTAAGCTCTAGCATCTTCATAAATCAAAAAACCACCAATTATGGTGTGCGATACTTTACCGAGTAATGGACGGTTCACAAATGGAGTATTTTTTCCTTGGCTTTTCAGCATATCAGGGGTTACCCACCACTCTCGTTCAGGATCAAAAACACATAAATCAGCCTGTTCACCCACGGCAATTCTTCCCGCATGAATACCTAGTATTGCTGCAGGGATAGACGTAATTCGACTAAGCGCCTGTGGCAGAGGAATATTTTCTTCTCTACTCCATTTAAGAGTAAGAGGAAGTAAGAGTTCCAAGCCTGTAGCACCTACCTCTGATGCTTGGAAAGGTAACTGCTTTACATCTTCATCAACAGGAGAATGATCAGACACTAGTACGTCAATGGTTCCATCTTTAAGTCCGTTACGCAGTGCCTGTTTATCCTCCAAACTTCTCAATGGAGGAATCAAATGGCAATTGGCGTCAAAATAACTTATGTCATGCTCAGTTAAATGAAGACTATTTATAGAAATATCAGCAGTAAGTGGCAAGCCTTCTTTCTTAGCTGCCTTAATGAGTTCAACTGCTTTGGCGCTTGAGATTCGACACAAATGGACTCTGGCACCCGTTTCACGCATTAACTCTATAATAGTATGTACCGCAATACTTTCAGCACAAGAAGGAATCACGGGTAACCCTAAACGGTTCGCTACCTCTCCATCATGAGCGACCCCACCTTTAGACAAATAGGGGTCTTGTGGTTGTAGCCACACAGAAAATCCAAATGTGGCAGCATAATCCATTGCTCTAAGTAATACTTGTTTGTCTGCTATCAACTGATTAGCCTGTGAAAAGCCAATACAACCCGCTTCTTTCAACTCGCCCATTTCAGTTAATCGCTCACCTTTTAATTGCATAGTGAGGGCACCCAAAGGGTAGACGTTAGTTTGATTTTTACCCTTGGCACGATGTTTAAGCATTTCTACTAAACCTGGCTCATCCAGAGGAGGATCTGTATCAGGAGGACAAACCAGTGACGTAACACCGCCGGCACTGGCTGCTAACATTTCACTCTCTAGTGTGGCTAAATATTCATAACCAGGTTCTCTTAATCTGGCTGATAAATCCACTAGACCTGGAATAATTAATTTTTCATGGGCATCAATAATTCGATTAGGTACAAATCCTGGTGGTGCTTTATCAATCGAGACGATCTTTCCTGCTGCAATAAATACATCACCCATGCTCGTTGTCTGACTATGGGGATCGATAATTTTTCCTCTTGAAATCTGTATTTTCATATTACTTCCCCACTGGTATTACCAACTAAAATCGACATCACCGCCATTCTCACAGCGATGCCAAAAGTAACTTGGGATAAGATGACTGATTGACTTCCGTCTGCTACTTCTGAATCAATTTCCACACCACGATTCATTGGTCCTGGATGCATAACAATAGCATCGGGTTTTGCGTGCATTAACTTGTCTTTCGTTAATCCATAAAACTTAAAATATTCGTCACGACTAGGTAATAATGCGCCATTCATACGTTCATTTTGTAGTCGTAACATAATGACTACATCCACACCTTTTAAACCTTGAACCATATCGTGAAAAACATGTACTCCCATTTTCTCAACATTTCTAGGTATCAGCGTTTTAGGGCCAATAATACGTACTTCAGACACACCTAAAGTAGTCAATGCATGAATTTGTGAGCGAGCGACGCGAGAATGAAGTACATCACCCACAATAGCCACTTTTAAATGATTAAATTTACCCTTGAAATGACGAATGGTATACATGTCTAACAAGGCTTGGGTCGGGTGAGCATGTCTGCCATCACCGGCATTAATCACGTGTATATTAGGCGCCACATGATTAGCAATTAAGTGTGCAGCGCCACTGTCTGAGTGGCGAACTACAAACATATCAGCCTGCATAGCAGATAAGTTGTCTACTGTATCAAGAAGAGTTTCACCTTTACTCTGGCTAGAAGCACTGACATTTAGATTAATAACGTCAGCTGACAAGCGTTTGGCAGCAATCTCAAAAGTTGTTCTTGTACGAGTTGAAGGTTCAAAAAACAAGTTGAACACGGACTTACCTTGTAATAGAGGGACTTTTTTAATTTCCTGATGTGCAACATGCTCAAAAGATTTGGCTGTATCTAATATTTGATACAAGATAGTTGGAGGTAGGCCTTCAATAGTAAGCAAATGTTGTAATTTACCTTCCTGATTTAGCTGGATATTTTTACTCATGGACATCAGACTCCATATAACTCTGTAGAATAATTGCCGCCGCTTCCGCATGCTGCGTCAGCATTCTGTCCTTCACCTTTAAACCTCTTTCTTTCATTCGTAAGTCTGCCTCCAAAGAAGTATATCGCTCATCAATCAATACTGATTTAATGGAAGTTAATGATTCTAAATCTCTGGCAAATTGACGGCAGGCTTCAGTAAGAGGTTGTTCGTTACCTTCCTTATCAAGAGGGAGGCCTACAACTAACAATACGGGATCCCACTCTCTAACAATCATGTTTGCCAAATTCAGGCATTCACTATAATTTTTTGTTTCAATTGTTTCTAGAGGCCGGGCTGTTCTGAGAGCCAATTCACCGATAGCTATACCTGTAAAGCGTAAGCCATAGTCAAAGGCTAGTAATGTGCCCTCAGGCATGTCCTGCCTCATCGCTTAACATAGATAAGTCAAACCCTAATAATTGAATAGCAGCATTAAGACGACGTTCTGCAGGAGTATTAAATACAATTTCTAAATTTGCCTCCACGGTAAGCCAGCTATTCAACTTAATTTCTTCTTCAAGCTGTCCCGCATCCCAACCGGCATAACCTAGCGTAACAAACAATTGATCTGCCCCTAAGCCTTTACCTATTTCTTCTAAAATATCTTTAGAAGTGGTTAGTGCCACATGCTCGTTAATTTTAAGCGAAGAGCGCCAATCACCCACTGGTGAATGTAAGACAAAGCCTCTGTCAGTTTGTACAGGGCCACCTAGATACACTAAGCTATCTTTAAGGGCGTCATTCTCTAAAGGGACTTCAATTTGATTAAATAACTGAACCAAGGTAATGTCTGTTGGTCTGTTAACGATGAGGCCCATCGCTCCTTGTTCATTGTGACGACAAATATAGGTAAGTGTTCCAGAAAAATTGAGATCCTGCATAGCAGGCATTGCAATTAGGAAATGATTGGTTAAATTTACCGTTGTCATGGCGCATATTATCTCATAAGTTCTTAAAACTCGATGACGTTTTATAGGTAAAAAAATGCTAAATTCAGATCAACAATCTAATAAAAAAGCGCTCTTCTGGTTCCGTCGAGATTTACGTATTCATGACAATCATGGTCTCAGTTTCGCCCTTAACCAGTTTGAAAGTGTTTTTTGTGTATTTGTTTTTGATAGAAATATTCTAAACCAATTAAAAAATAAACAAGACAGACGAGTTGAATTTATATGGCGCTCGATTGAACTATTAAAGCAAAGTTTAATTAAAAAAGGAGGGGATCTTATTGTATTAGATGGCTCCCCTCACTCTCTAATTCCTGATTTAGCAAACCAATTAAATGTACAAACAGTTATCACTAACCACGACTATGAACCTTACGCTCGTTCACGTGACGCCGAAGTTGAAACACAGCTTAAGGAATTCGGAATTCAGTTTTTAACCTTTAAAGATCAAGCTATTTTTGAAAAAAATGAAATTTTAACTGCGCAAAACAAGCCCTATACTGTGTTCACTCCCTACAAAAACAATTGGCTAAAACAACTCTCCTTCGAACACTATGCCTATTTTGATGGACCATCTCAGCATTTAGCCAAGTCTTCAGCGTTTGATTACTCATTACCCAGTTTAACCGACTTAGGTTTTGCAGAAACCAATCTAACCACATTAAAAATCAATGCAGGGGAAGAGGGAGCCCAAGCACTACTCAACGAATTTATGCCGCGTATGTCCTTCTATCATGAACGGCGTGATTTCCCTGGTATACGCGGCGTCTCCTACTTATCTATTCATTTACGCTTTGGAACTATTTCAGTCAGAGAGCTCGTTAGGCAAGCACTACAACTTAACAACAAAGGCTCTTCCACATGGTTAAACGAGCTGATTTGGCGTGATTTTTATTTTGCCATAGTGTGGCATTTCCCTCATGTGGCCCATGGTGCATTTAAGAAAGAGTGGGATAGTTTGGTGTTTGATAATAATCATCAACTTTTTGACGCATGGTGTATGGGTTTAACAGGATACCCAATTGTAGACGCAGCCATACGGCAACTCACGCAAACAGGTTTTATGCATAATCGATTACGCATGATTAGCGCCTCATTTTTAGTCAAAGATCTACAAATTGACTGGCGTTGGGGAGAAGCTTTTTTTAGTGAACATCTCAATGACTTTGATTTGTCTGCCAACAATGGAGGATGGCAATGGTCGGCATCTACTGGTTGCGATGCCCAACCGTGGTTTCGAATTTTTAATCCCATTACGCAATCAGAAAAGTTTGATAGTGAAGGAAGCTTTATTAAACGATATTGTCCTGAATTAAAAAACTTACCACCCAGCAAAATTCATGCACCATGGTTACTATCAGCACTTGAACAACAACAATACAATTGTGTGATTGGTAAGGATTATCCTGCACCAATTGTAGATCATAAGATCGCTAGAGAAAAAACATTAGCCCGTTATAAGTTAAACTAATGACTAGAAACGGACTCATCCGCTTGTCTAAATACAAAGGTGCGGGTAATCCGCACCTCCTCAGTGACTGCTTTCATCGATTGAGAAAAAGGAGGGAATGGCTCACATAAACGAATAATTTTAATAGCCGATTGATCCAGCGCACTAATTCCCGAGCTCCTCACTACCAATAACTCTTGTATATGTCCTGCACTGTCTATCACTACACTGATCCGTACATTACCAGATAAAGGAAAGCCATTGACTGGAGGTGGGTAGTTAACCGATCCGATTCTTACTACTTTGTCTCTAAAATCCTTTTCATAATTTTGAATATCGCTATTTTGAGTAGTAATACTGTCAACGATTTTTTTTGATGACGAATCATCCAAACTAAGTGTTTTTGCTAGATTTAAACTGTTAGTTAATAAATCTTGACTTGGGGATTCTTTTCTTTGGATATTGTTATTTTGGTAACGAGTAAGTGCTTTATGGGTTATCTGCTTTTTATGAGTAGATACCTCTGTTTTATTATTTTGAGGTTGAAGCACCTGTCGGTTTTCTAAATGACTTGGCTGCTCTTGGTACCAATTTAATTCTATCGGCTCTTGAAACGAATGACTTACAGGTAAGCTAATACGAGGAATAGAATGCTGATAAAACAATAACCAAACAATTAATACATGAATAATAATTGATAAAAAAACAATCTTAGTAAATTGTGTTTTTTGTGTCATAGGCTACTGGACTAGTTCACAGTCACATTTTAGTTCCCACAAGTCTACCTTACTAATTTTAATCGTATAGTGTTGACCTGTTACTAATTTCTCTACACCTTTTACTGATAGTACTAAAGGTAACTCGTTTAACCGTACATTCACATCACGTAATGCTACAGCCTGCCAAGTAGTAACATTCTCTTGTATTAACCAACGTAGTGACCAATATCTTTCCATGTTTCTCTGAAAATCCAAGTAAGTACTGTAAGTGATATCAAATGACTTGGCTATCTCAGTAAATTCATTTTGCTCAGCAAAACAGTTATTTTGTTGGTGATTAATAATTCTTAACAATTGCCACTGATTGACCAAATCCACATAACGACGTAACGGAGAACTAGTCCATGCATATTTCTTCAAACCCAAACCTTGATGCGACTTAGGCTCAGTACTCATATAAGTTTTGCCGTTTTCTTGGACTCTATATAGCCCAACCAAATGGCTTTGCGATAACTTATCGGCCCAGTGACTATTTACCTCAATCATCAACTCTGCCACTAACGTATCAAGCGGTGAACCACGAGGTCGTTGAGTAATAGTTACCCGATCCTGTTCTACAATAAAATCATAGTCAATATAATGTGTTTGTGGTCGAGTGTTGACACCGCGTTGATCTGCCACATAGCGTGCAAGATGTAACAGAATTTGTAATTGCTGTTGATAAGCGTGAGAGGCCACTACATCATTATCTAAAAAATAAGGCTGAAGGTCATGTAATCTCAAATTATCTTCTACCCAAATTTTTTCAAGTTTGGTGGTTCTATCGCTAATCTCAAAGGTGTTTTTATTAACTGTTATATAACAAGATAAACAGGGATTCCATTGTTTTTCTTGAAGACTAAAACAATTAATAACCGCTTCTGGCAACATAGGAATTTTATTACCAGGCATGTAGACTGTAGACAATCTTAAGCGTGCATAGTGTGCAAGCTCTGATGTTTCATGAATACCAAGTGCAGGTACTGCGATATGAATACCAATTAACCAGTGTGTGTTATCCAGTTCCTGCACACTAAATGCATCATCAATTTCTGTTGTAAATGCATCATCAATACTAAAAGCAGCAACCGGCGACGCAGTTAACTGAGCGAGAAAAGTATCTTTATCAAAAGAAGATAAACCAATCTCTGGAGTAATATGGTCATGGATGAATTTCTGAGTAAAATAATCGTGACTATTTCTGATTAAGCCACATTTCACTATTAATTGCGGTAAAGACAACCCCAATGAAGTGGCAATAAAATCAGCGGTTTTGTATTCCCACGTATTCTTATCTGGTTTATATAAAATGACATGATAGTGAGACTTTAACCACTCTGGTGTCTCACCACGTTGTATCTGCTCTAATGATTTCTGTTTCTCTGCTTCCTGTACTCTTTTCTTTTCAATACCCAGTAAAGCTGCTTTTACATTTTCTTCCGGAGCTCTTCTAAATAATCCTTTACCACGTTTATAAAAATAAATTGGTGCATCAAAAATTGCCAAATAAAAAGACGCTAACTCAACAAAATTCGGTATATGCCCTAAATATTCAAGAGCAAGATTTTTAACATCTAGAGTATCAGTGGTTGGTGAGGCTTCCCACAATAAATTAACATCTATCTCTGTCTGAGCTGTTTTTGCCTGCGGTAAAAACTGCTCAAAAGGGGCATACTCAAATTCAAAGATCACCACTTGACGTTTGATTTTCACCCTTTTACCAAAAGGTGTTTCCACCATCATACTTTGTTCTGACTGAGTCAGTATTTTGGCTACTCTGAGCTCTCCCTCATCCTCATAAAAAACATTCATGATGCTAAAGCAGTTAATAGTCGCTGATGAATACCAGCAAATCCACCATTACTCATTACAAGAATATGGTCTCCAGAACGCACTTGGGCACAAATATGGCTGATCAATTGATCAATGTCATAATCAATTTTAAGCTTATCTGCTAACGGTAAGAGAGCGCTTTCAATATCCCAGCCTAAGTTTGCACCATAAGCAAAAACCCAGTCCGCACCATTTAAACTATTTGCCAATGTCTCAGCCCATACTCCCTGCTTCATTGTATTAGAGCGTGGTTCTATTACAGCCACGATACGTTGATTTTTTACTTTCTCTCTTAATCCTGCAAGCGTTGTTGCTATCGCTGTTGGGTGATGCGCAAAGTCGTCGTATACGGTAATGCCATTGACGCTGCCTCGTACTTCCATTCGTCTTGCTATGCCCTGAAAGCTACTGAGTCCCTCACTGATACTTTCAAGACTAAGACCAATTACCGATAAGGCAGTGGCTACCGCTTTTGCATTCATTTCATTATGTTTACCTAATAACTGCCAGGAAACGGTATGCGTTATTTGTGTAGATTGATGCATTAAAGACAATTGACCATCACTAACTGACAACTGAAAAAGACCTTTTTTTTCAAAAGGCACCAAGTGAGACCAACTACCTTGCTGAATAACATCGTTGATATTATCGTCGCTATCATTGTAAACCAGCGAACCTTTACTCGGTACTGTTCTTACTAAATGATGAAATTGCGTTTTTATTGCATCGAGGTCTTTAAAAATATCGGCATGATCAAATTCAAGATTATTTAAAATCGCAATTTCCGGATGGTAGTGTATAAACTTCGATCTTTTATCAAAAAACGCTGTGTCATATTCATCAGCTTCAATGACAAACCATGGTTTATCTTGAGCGCTCAGAAAATGTTTAGGCAGTCGAGCCGAAACCTTAAGGTTATGAGCGACGCCGCCGATTAGAAAACCTGGTTGGTATCCTGCCTGCTCTAATACCCAGGCCGCTAAAGATGAAGTAGTTGTCTTACCATGGGTGCCTGCAATAGCAAGAGTTCGACAATGTTTTAATATATGTTCAGATAACCATTGTGGCCCCGATACGTAATTTAAGTCATTATCAAGAATCGCCTCCATAAGAGGGTTACCACGACTAACTACGTTACCAACGACAAACAAATCAGGATTAAGATTAATTTGATCCGCCTCAAATCCCTCAATAAGATGAATACCTTGTTCGGTAAGCTGAGTACTCATTGGGGGATACACATTGGCATCACAACCTGTTACATGATGACCTGCTTCTTTTGCAAGCACAGCAATCCCGCCCATGAATGTGCCACAAATACCTAGAATGTGAATATGCATATATTATTTAACTAGATTGTAAGGATCGTAGCCTAAATTTGGTGCTAACCAACGCTCCACTTCCTCTACTGTCATATTTTTACGCTGCGCGTAACTTTCTATTTGATCACGATCCACTTTCCCGACAGCAAAATAACGACTATCAGGATGCGAAAAATAAAAACCACTCACAGCTGCAGTAGGTAACATAGCATAGCTTTCAGTAAGCTCCATATGCGCATTTTTTTCTACTTGGATTAACTCAAATAGTTGCGCTTTTTCGGTGTGATCAGGGCAGGCGGGGTACCCAGGGGCAGGGCGTATTCCCTGATAGGACTCTGCGATAAGATCTGTATTAGTGAGCTGCTCATTGTCCGCATAACCCCACAGCTCTTTTCTAACACGCTCATGAAGCCATTCAGCACAAGCTTCTGCCAGACGATCTGCCAGTGCCTTCAACATGATTGAATTATAGTCATCATGCTTTTTCTCAAACTCATTTAACTTATCATCAATTCCAAGACCTGCAGTTACCGCAAAGCATCCAATGTAATCACTTACACCTGAAGCTTCTGGGGCGATAAAGTCAGCCAAACTTTGGTTAAACCGATCCGAAGCTTTTTGATTTTGCTGCCTTAGAAAATGAAAAGTCGTTAGTAACTCATGACGTTGTGGATCGTATACAGCAACATCTTCACCCTCATGAATCGAGGCTGCAGGGAAAATTCCTACTACCGCTTTCGCATTTAGCCATTGATGGGTAATGATTTCATCCAACATTTTTTTACCATCATGAAAAACCGATTGTGCTGACTCGCCAACTATAGGATCACTCAAAATATCTGGGAATTTACCTGATAACTCCCAAGTCTGAAAAAAAGGTGCCCAATCTATATAAGGAACCAACTCTTTTAAAGAAACTTGGTCAAATACGGTAATACCTAATTGTTTGGGTTGAGGTGGAAGATAGTTTTTCCAATCAATACGCCAACGATTTTTTTCAGCTTCAACAAAAGGAATCAACGGCCCCTGACCTTTTTTCGACTCGTGTTGCTGACGTATGCGTTCGGTGTCGACTTTTAGTTTTGTTACAAACTCTGTTTTTAATTCATCGCTAAGTAACTGACTACAAATGCCCACAGCACGTGATGCGTCAGGAACATATACCGTGACACCGTTGGCATAATTAGGCTCAATTTTTACTGCAGTATGGACACGTGAAGTAGTGGCTCCACCAATGAGTAGTGGAATAGTAAATCCTTCTCGTTGCATTTCTCTTGCAACATGAGCCATTTCTTCTAGTGATGGCGTGATCAATCCAGAAAGACCAATAATGTCGACTTTTTCTTCTTTAGCCTTTTGTAAAATCTTATCAGCAGGAACCATCACACCCATATTCACTACTTCAAAGTTATTACACTGTAAAACTACTGCCACGATATTTTTACCAATATCATGTACATCGCCTTTCACAGTTGCAATGAGAATTTTCCCTTTCGATCGCGTATCTCCGGATTTGGCTTTTGCTGCCTCAATAAAGGGTATCAAATGAGCGACAGCCTGTTTCATTACCCGAGCGGACTTAACCACTTGCGGTAAAAACATTTTTCCTTCACCAAAGAGATCTCCCACCACATTCATCCCATCCATCAAGGGACCTTCTATCACCTCAATGGGTTGAGCGTACTGTAATCTGGCTTCTTCTGTGTCTTCAACAATCCAGTTTGAAATACCTTTAATTAGAGCGTGAGTCAGTCTCTCTTGTACTGATTTTTGGCGCCAACTCAAATCTTCTGTTTGTGTTTTTGAACCACCCTTAACCTGGCTTGCAAAAGCCACCATTCTCTCTGCCGCATCAGTTCTACGATTCAAAATGATGTCTTCGACATGTTCTAATAGTTCTTGAGGTATTTCAGCATAAACGCCTAATTGACCTGCATTAACGATACCCATTGTCATACCGGCACGTACAGCATGGTATAAAAATGCAGTATGAATAGCTTCTCTTACAGGCTCGTTGCCCCTAAAAGAGAAACTGACATTGGATACGCCACCACTGATTTTTGCGTGAGGTAGAGTGTCACGAATAATGCGCGTAGCTTCAATAAAATCAACTGCATAGTTATTGTGTTCTTCTATACCCGTGGCAATGGCAAACACATTCGGATCAAAAATAATATCTTCTGGTGGGAAGTCTAGTTTTTCTCTGAGTAAATTGTATGAACGAGTACAAATCTCTACTTTTCTTGCTAACGTATCAGCCTGTCCTTGTTCATCGAAGGCCATGACAATCACTGCCGCACCATAACGCAATACTAGTTTTGCTTTCTCGAGAAAAGCCTCTTCTCCTTCTTTCAGACTAATTGAGTTGACAATTGGTTTACCTTGTATACATTTAAGACCCGTTTCAATCACCTGCCAATCAGATGAGTCAACCATAATTGGCACTCTTGAAATATCAGGTTCCGCTGCAACCAAATTCAAAAAGCGTTTCATTGCTTCTTTTGAATCCAACATGGCTTCGTCCATGTTGATATCAATGATTTGCGCCCCATTTTCAACTTGGTTTCTTGCCACTGCTAACGCTTCATTAAATTCGCCTGCCAAGATCATCCTAGCAAAGGCTTTTGATCCAGTAACATTGGTTCTTTCACCCACATTAACGAACAATGACTGATCACCAATATTCAATGGCTCCAATCCTGATAAACGCAGTTCAGCAGGAATGGGTGGAATCCGCCGCGGCGGAACATCTCTTACTGCATCTGCAATGGCTTTAATATGCGCCGGTGTCGTACCGCAACAACCACCAACAATATTAATAAATCCGGCTTCAGCAAACTCCTTTAATAATCGAGAAGTGACCTGTGGGCTTTCATCATAACCAGATTCGGACAAAGGATTGGGGAGTCCAGCGTTAGGGTGAGCACTCACATACGTGTCTGCAATACGTGACATTTCTTCCACGTAAGGACGCATGAGTTCAGCACCTAAAGCGCAATTTAGCCCAATTGAAATAGGTTTAGCATGCTTTAAGGAATTCCAAAAAGCTTCTGTGGTTTGACCTGTTAGTGTTCGCCCACTTTGATCGGTGATGGTTCCTGAAATCATCACGGGCATACGTATGCCATGTGTCTCGAAATACGTTTCTATAGCAAATACCGCGGCCTTTGCGTTTAATGTATCAAAAATGGTTTCAACCAATAAGATATCGACACCACCAGCAACTAAGCCATCAATTGCTTCTAGATATGTTTCAACTAAAGCATCAAAATCCACATTTCTATAACCTGGATCATTCACATCAGGTGATATAGAAGCAGTTTTAGTAGTCGGACCCAGCACACCTGCTACAAACCTGGGTTGGTTTGGGTTATCCAATAAGGCCTGATCAACCACTTCTCTGGCTAACACAGCGGCACTTTTATTAATTTCAAATACCAACTCCTCCATGTAGTAATCGGCCATAGAAACGCGATTAGCATTAAAGGTATTGGTTTCAATAATATCGGCACCCGCCTCTAGATAGGCTTGGTGAATAGCTTTGATGATATGAGGTTGGGTTAAGACCAACAGATCATTATTTCCTTTCAAGTCATGAGGAAAGTCACGAAAACGTTCACCACGGTAATCCTCTTCAGTGAGCTTGTAGCCCTGAATCATGGTTCCCATGGCCCCATCAAGCAAAACTATTCTTTGCTTTAATAACTGCTCTAATTGATTGGTTTTATTTTGCATAGCACGCTATTTTACACCGTTTAAGCCTTCTTTCCCAAGCGCAAAAAGGCATAAAAAAAGGCGCCCGAAGGCGCCTTAAAGTACTTCTGGAGGAATAACTATTCCACACGTTCACCATGAAGAACCAGATCAAGCCCTTCTCTTTCTTCTTCTTCGCTCACTCTTAAGCCTACGATAAGATCAATTATCTTAAGAATAATCGTTGACATAACAAACCCATAGACAAGTGTTACACCGACACCAAGAGCCTGAGTCATCAAACTACCATCAACACCACTTAACTCTTTAATATTAAATACACCTGTTAGGAGAGCACCCACAATTCCGCCAATACCATGTACACCAAAGGCATCTAGAGAATCGTCATAACCTAATTTGTGTTTAAGGGTTGTGGCTGACCAAAAACAAATTGCTCCTGCAGCAATACCAATAATTAGCGCGCCCGTAGTATCAACAAAACCTGATGCTGGAGTAATAGCAACAAGACCGGCAACGGCACCTGAGGCGATCCCTAATACACTGGGTTTACCTTTTACAATCCACTCCGCAAACATCCAAGCAAGAGCAGCTGCGGCTGTAGCCACTTGGGTGACAACCATTGCCATACCAGCGCGCCCGTCTGCGGCTACAGCAGAACCTGCGTTGAAACCAAACCAACCTACCCACAGCATTGATGCGCCAACCAAAGTTAATACTAAGTTATGTGGTGCCATCGGCTCTTTACCATAACCAACACGCTTACCCATCATTAGTGCTGCTGCAAGACCTGCAATACCTGCATTGATATGAACGACTGTACCGCCAGCAAAATCTAATACTCCCTTGCTAGCTAGCCAACCACTAGGCTCCCATACCCAATGTGCGATAGGTGCGTATACAACTAAAGACCAAATTGCGACGAACAACATCATAGCTGAGAATTTCATTCTTTCAGCAAAGGCACCAGCAATAAGCGCTGGAGTGATAATAGCAAAGGTCATTTGAAACATCATATACACTGATTCTGGGACATTTGTCGCAATATGAGACACAGATACTTTTGCCGCATCATGTTGATAGAGCATGCCGTGCAATAAAAAGCGATCTAATCCACCTAACCAACTTGATCCTGGTGTGAAAGACAGACTGTAACCCATCACTACCCATAGTATGGTTACTAAACAGGTAATGGCAAAACTTTGCATAAGGGTTGCTAGGACGTTTTTCTTGCGCACCATACCGCCATAAAACAAGGCCAAGCCAGGGATTGTCATGAACAATACCAATGCAGTTGAAGTGAGCATCCAGGCTGTATCACCTGAATTGATTTTACTAAAATCCGTTAAAAACGGGGCGGTTGGTGCTGGGGCAGCAGCAGGTGCTGCCGCAGGAGCCGCAGGGGCTGCTGTGCTAGCAGGAGTGGCAGTAACACTTGCAGCAGGTGCTGCGCTGGATGGATTAGCCGCTTCATCAGCGAGCGCTTGATGTGAGCCAACTAGTAACGCCAACACAAACAGTGCTGCTGTTAAGCTCTTTGATAACATTTTCATTTTCTTTCCCCTTATAAGGCGTCTGAACCCGTTTCACCGGTACGGATACGTATAACTTGTTCTAATTCAAAGACAAATATCTTGCCATCCCCAATCTTCCCTGTATTAGCCGACTTCTCTATCGCCTCTAACACTTGATCTAACATCTCGGAAGCAATGGCAGCCTCTAATTTCACCTTGGGTAAAAAATCCACCACATATTCCGCTCCTCGGTATAACTCAGTGTGACCCTTCTGCCTACCAAACCCTTTCACTTCTGTCACCGTTATCCCTTGTACTCCTATCGCACTCAACGCTTCTCTTACCTCATCAAGCTTGAATGGCTTAATAATCGCCGTAACCAGTTTCATATGAGTCTCCTAATCATTAACTTTAAAATTTATAAATACCCTGTACGCCATAAGTCAGCATATTTTGAGTAAGAGAACCGTTACTGGTACCAAAAATTGGATTGTCAGCACGGTCACCACGTAATTCAGTTCTGATTTCAACGTTTTTAACTGGCGCATAACCAAGTGTTAAAGTCACTTCACGAACAGTATTCGCACCAAGTGGTGTCCCGCCACCGCTGTAAGCAATAGCTACTCCTTGTTCATCACGTAACTGTTCAGCACGTAAAGAAATACGGTATTGATCATTAAATTGATGGTTCAGATAAGCCGCTACACCCCAATAAGTTTCTGTCCCCACTGATGTGGCCGAAAGCGCTGCATTTTGTTGTGTAACATAATCTGCATCAACAATAAATGTAGTTTGTGCAGTTAGATTACTGGTAAAAACCACATCATAAATATTTCTTAAACCGCTACGCCCACCATTGGTAGGAAGTAAAGCACTACCACCGATCGTATTTGCAGTGTAGGTGAGTGGTACTACATTGCCAGGAGTATAGGTAGCACCGTATTGCGGCATAGCTTCATCGCCTGAATAAATACTGGCCACCAATGACGTGTCAGTAGTAAAAGTTTCGTTCAGTGCAAGCTCAATGGTTTTTGAACCAGTTTGAGCAACCGCTTGATCCCAGCCATTGTTGACACCAAAGGTCAACGTTGTTGAACCAGTTAGCGCATCTGATATACGTAAACCTGTATGGGTAAAAGGTTGATGGTTATACAGGATAGAGCGCGTCATATTAGTGTTGAGGGTACTATCAAAAGACTCCGCACCAGCTAATGAAGGAAACTTACCAAGTAGTGTTGTCCAGCTACTTTTTGCATACTGAATAAATGCCTGAGGAAGCGCTAGGCTGCCACCGCTGAAGGGTTGAGCTGTATTGTTAGTACAAATACCATAAGAACAAATTACGCCAGCATCAGATCCTGCAATAATATTAACTAATCCACCAAAACCCTCTTTAGGTTGCTTGGCTAAAACAACTCCTAACTGATGTAAACCAAATGAATTCTTATTAGGATCAATTACTTGAATATTGGTATTTGGCGTTTGATTGTGTCCAATATAACTTGCGTCAATATACTCTTTGTCTGTGATGCCGCTATTTGACAAAATAGTTTCTAACGTCGGTTTGCTTGCGTCAGTGGTTGCTGGAGCTGTCGCATCCGCATAAACAAAAGGCGAACTCACCAATAAAAGACTACTTAATGCTAACAGTGAAGTTTTTTTCATTGCATTTTTTCTCCCAAATAAATGCTACTTAAATTAAATAACTTAATGACCCAATCAATTAAAAGCACAGAGCGTGCCAGATTAATAATTTGGGCTGTTTTATTTAGTAAAAAGAGAAATACTAGAGTGAAGTGTTGATTACTTAAATTGAGATAATACAATTAGTTACAACTTTATTGACGAAAACAATTAACGCATTATTTTATGATTAAGATAGTTAAAAAATAGATTTTTTAACTATTAAAAAGAGTAATTATTTACTAATTAAAGTATCTCTTTGTTTACATGACGGATAACTCTTGTGCCGCATAATAGTGCACAGCATCATTGTTGCGCACTATTATGAGTTGATAAACTACAGCGCTTCTGAACCCGTTTCACCGGTACGGATACGTATAACTTGTTCTAATTCAAAGACAAATATCTTGCCATCCCCAATCTTCCCTGTATTAGCCGACTTCTCTATCGCCTCTAACACTTGATCTAACATCTCGGAAGCAATGGCAGCCTCTAATTTCACCTTGGGTAAAAAATCCACCACATATTCCGCTCCTCGGTATAACTCAGTGTGACCCTTCTGCCTACCAAACCCTTTCACTTCTGTCACCGTTATCCCTTGTACTCCTATCGCACTCAACGCTTCTCTTACCTCATCAAGCTTGAATGGCTTAATAATCGCCGTAACCAGTTTCATGTAAGTATCCTATTGAGTGTGAGCTAGAATTTATATATTCCTTGTACGCCAAAAGTAGTCATATTGTTACTGTTACTGTAAACAGCCAAGTCTGAATGGTCATATCTACCTTCAACTCTTATTTCTGTGTTCTTAACCGGTGCGTAGCCTAAAGTTAGAGTAGCTTCACGAACGTTATTGGCTCCTGGTGCATGAGCTCCGATATAAGCTCCAGAGTTAGGATCCGTCGCCCACCCACTGTTGTCACGCAATTCTTCAGCACGGAAAGATAAACGATAGATATCGTTAAATTGATAGTTTAAATATCCAGCAACGCCTGAATAGGTTGCGTTACCCGCTACACCTGGAACATTTTCTTGGGAGACGTAGTCGCCATTAAGAATAAATGTCAAAGAGTGAGTTAAATTAGTGCTAAACACCATATCAACTAAGTTTCTTGTACCACTAGGAATAACATTAGTGGCATTTTGAACCCCTGGGATGGCAGTATTATAGGTATAACCCGCATTAGGGAAACTGTTTTCAGCGCCAGAGTAGGCACTGATGGCTAAAGAGGTATCTTGTGTAAAGGCTGAGCTAAAACCAAGCTCCACTGTTTTTTGTGTGTTGGTGTCAGTGACTTGATCCCAACCATTATTAATACCAACAATAATGTTGGTCATATCTGACAAGGCTGTGGTAAGACGTATCCCTGTATGTGTAAAGGGAATTTTACCAAATAAAATAGAGCGGGTAATGTTTGTATCAGCAGAGCTATCAATGACTTCAGCGCCTGCCAGAGTACCAAATTTACCACCAATGACGGTATAACGACTTTTTGCGTATTGAATAAAACCTTGCGTAATATCAACTGATTGGCTACTGGCACCATATGATGAAATAGTTTGTGCATCACGTCCAGCTGTTATATTTAGTAATCCGCCAAACCCTTCTTTAGGCATTTTTGAAATGAACAAACCAAGCTGATGTAGTGCAAACGTGTTTTTGTCTTGGTTAAAAACTTGAATAGATGGATCTGGTATTTTATTGCTACCAATGTAAGAAGCATCAAAGTAACCTTTTACATCAATTTCTGAATTTTTGAGAATATCTGCAAATGTAGGCCCATTAGTATTATTATTTGATGTATTATTAGTACTACTTTCTTCTGCTAATACATAATTTGATATTAATAACCCACAACCCATAGCTGACGCTAGCACTAAGCCTCTTAAGTACATGGTTTTCTCCCCCTTGGGTACAGCAAAATTATTTTTTAAATTATTGTTACAACTGTTACGAAGTATAACCTATTTAAATATGCTTTTCACAAACAGACCCATTAGCTCCTAATTTGCTTAAAATAATCTTAAATAAACTGAAATTCTCCTTATTTAAGCTAATTCATATTAAAATTGTGCAACAAATTCAAGGAGTTTTCAGATGTTTAATAAAATTGCAATAGATGAAACCATTCATAAAATCTTATCGTTGGTTGAGAAGACACCAGTCAAAGACATCGAACAGAATCTTCGCCAAATATTAACTAATTTTTTTGCTAACAGCGGCTGGGTAACTCGTGAAGAATTTGAAATTCAGAAAGCTATTCTCTTAAAGACTCGCGAACGCTTAGAAGAGTTAGAGCAGAAAATTAATAATAAATAAAAAAACCCATAAAATTCATAGGTTAAACAAACAATGAAATATATAATTCATGTTCAACTGCTAAAATTTATTAGTTAATTAACCCTTATCCTGTGCTTCAGTGAATACATGCGCAAAAAAAATACAATTAAAAAAATATCGTTTCAAGGAGCACTGTATTTAACTGTGTGTTTATCAGGTTGCGCACTCGGTCCTGATTTTCAACAACCACAATTATCCAAGCAAGCAGGCTACGTAGAAAACCATAATAAACAACAACTTACCCCGTTAGGTAGTATTAACTTTAGTACACAAACATCCATACCCGCTGACTGGTGGAGCGTACTAGGATCGCCATCATTATCCACTTACGTGGAAATGGTGATCAATAACAATCCGTCAATGACTGTGGCTGAAACAAGCCTCAGACAGGCCAAACAAAATGTCATTGCTCAGCAAGGATTCTTTTTTCCTAGTATTGGTGCCGATTACGCGATTTCAAGAAATAAACTGGCAGGAAACTTAGGCGGAAATTCACCGGGTATACAAGGCAATGGTAATGTTATCTCCACATACCAAAATCCAAGTGGCCCAATATTTAACGGTCCAGCTTACTTTAATTTTCATACTGCTGAAGTAACATTAAACTACACCCCTGATTTTTTTGGTGCCAATAGGAGAGCGGTTGAGTCATTAGAAGCTCAAGAAAAAACCACTGCCTATCAACTTGAGGCCACATACATAACGCTGACTGCTAATGCTGTAGCTGCCGCCATCCAACAAGCTTCTTTAAAAGCCATCATTGAAGCTAATCAACGTATTATTAAAGACTATCAAACAATCGTTAATCTTACTCAACGGCAATTTGAGTTAGGGTACGCAAGTGCAATGGATGTGAATAGTCAATTCACTTTGTTAACTCAAGCACAACAACAAATCGTGCCATTCAAACAGCAACTTGAACAAACCAATGATTTAATTCATGTGCTGTCAGGACATTTTCCAAGTGAACAAATAAAGATGAACTTTGTGTTAGATGAATTTCATCTACCACATTCTCTACCCGTATCCTTACCTTCTAACCTTGTTAGACAACGACCAGATATTCTGGCAGCAGAAGAACAAATTCATTATGCTAACGCTCAAGTTGGCGTTCAACTTGCCAATCGTTTCCCCCAGTTTAATGTGACAGGCGCAATTGGTGGTGCAGCTGACGCCTTTAATCAGCTCTATCACAATGGGGCGGGATTTTTTAGTTTGATCGGCGATTTATCAGTCCCTATTTTTTCGGGTGGAACATTAAGCGCCCGTGAACAGGCTGCCAAAGAAGCCTTAGCTCAGTCTGTAGCACAATATAAACTTACTGTATTAAATGCTTTTCAAAACGTAGCAGACACCATGCACGCCATTCAGTCGGATGCGGATGCACTGAAAAACGCTGAAACACTACTTAATACTAATCAACAGTTATTATCGATGACAACCTCTCAAGAAAAACTAGGGTTCGTCAATCAACTGATCTTATTAAATGCCGATATCGCTTATCAACAAGCCAAAATTAACTATATTCAAATGCGTACCAATCAACTCGGTGATGCTGCAGCACTGTATGTAGCCCTTGGTGGTGGTTGGTGGGATAAAAAACCCTTAGATTCTCTAGCGAAAAAACCATAACTTTATGAAAAAAATTGCTATTACTATTGTTGTTCTGTTGTTGGTTGCTCTAACACGTTGGTTAGAACACAACAACAATGTTGTCACGCAAGTCGTTGCTGAACCACAAAGGAGTAACAAAGAACAAATTTTACTTACCGAGTCACAAAGCAAATTTGTTAAAGTTAAACCTGTCATAGATTATGACTTTCAAGCTAATAAAGAGGCTGTTGGCTCCATCGCTTTTAATGATCTGAAAACCATTCAAGTATTTCCTAACTACGCCGGAAAAATTCATCGTATTTTTGTCAAATTAGGTGATACGGTGAAAGTAGGTCAACCCCTTTATGCCATTGATAGTCCCGACTTATTACAAGCTGAATCAACTCTCATTGCTAGTGCTGCTACAAAGGAATTAAGTAGCAAAGCGTTAGTTCGAGCACAAGCATTATTTAAATTAAAAGCAATGGCTGAAAAAGACTATCAACAGGCCATTTCTGATCAACAAACAGCAGAAGGGGCGTACCAGAGCGCGATTAATAATCTAAAGATTTTTGGTAAGACGGATACTGAAATCCAACTGATGATAAAAAACAAGAAGGCTGATCCTGAGTTGATTGTACGTAGCCCTATTAACGGACAAGTGATTACTTTTAATAATCCAGCCCCTGGCGCCTACGTACAACCAGGTACGCCTCCAGCACCCATGGCAGTCTCAGACATAACCAGCAAATGGATGATTGCTAACGTCGCTGAAAGTGATATTTCAACCATCAAGTTAGGTCAGTCTGTTGATGTTAAAGTACCGTCTTTAAAGGATTTACATTTTAAAGGTGTGGTATCCAGTATTGGCGCACAAGTTGATATTAATACACATAGCGTTCTGGTTCGTTCGGATATTAGCGATGAATCCAATTCATTGATACCAGGGATGCTGTCTTATTTCACTATCACTACAGGTAACTTAAAAGGTTTCCCAGCCGTTCCATTCGAAAGTGTAGTGCGTCAAGGAGATGGGACGTTAACTGTATGGGTCACAGGAAATGGTCGTCTTTTTGAGAAAAGACAAGTAACCATTGGCCTGCAGCAGGGTGGTAATTATCAGATTCTATCGGGTTTACATAGCGGTGAAATGGTGGCAACGCAAGGCGCTGTTTTTGTCAGTCACGCCTATGACATGTCAACGGAGTAGTACATGTTAAAAAATCTCTTGGCGTTTTCACTCAGTAATCGTCCTATTGTTATTATTTTATTAGTTGGTTTTCTGTTTGTAGGGTTGGGAGCTTATTACAAACTCAATGTAGAAGCCTATCCCAACCCCGCACCAGTTATTCTTGAAATTACTGCGCAGTCCCCAGGGTTATCTGCTGAGGAGATGGAGCGCTATTACACTATACCCATGGAGACCGGGCTTGCTACTACACCAGGAGTTGAAGTTATTCGTTCGACTTCTTTTACCGGTTTATCTTTTATTAGAGTAACGTTTCACTATGGCGTTGATTACTATTTTGCTTATACGCAAGCAGCATTAAGCCTACAGCAAAATGTCTCATTACCTAATAATGTCACGCCACAAATTCAAGCTTCAAGCCTTGTTGGAGAAGTATATCGTTATGAATTAATGGGCCCCCCTCATTTTGGAATTACCAACTTAAGAACTGTACAAGACTGGGTAGTACAAAGACGACTTCTATCTGTACCAGGTGTTGTTCAAGTGAATACTTGGGGCGGAACTACAAAAGAATTTGAAGTTGAAGCTGATCCAGAAAAACTCGAACATTTTGGTATTACTATTCCACAACTACTCAGTGCCATTAATAATGCCAACATTAATGTAGGCGGTAGAACAATTAATTTTGGTCAGCAATCGGTCAATATAAGAGGCATAGGTCTCATCAATAGTGGCGGGGATTTAGACTTAACGAAAGGATTTAACGTCGAAGATATAAAACACATTGTTTTAAAACAAACCAATTCTTTCCCTATCACTGTTAATGATGTAGCTAAAGTCTATGTTGGCAATGTACCGCGGCTTGGCAGAGCAGGACGAGACTTAAATAATGATGTGGTTGCGGCCATTGTGGTTATGAATAGAACCATGCAAACCAATGAAGTGGTGGCAAGAATTAAAGAAGAAGTTAAAAAGATTAATCATGATGGTACGCTGCCTGCAGGGGTGCATTTGGTTCCTTTCTATGACAGAACCACTCTCGTTGCCGTCACCACACATACCGTTTTACATAACTTAATCTTTGGCTGTCTCCTGGTCTTTTTTATTCAATGGATTTTCTTAGGTGATTTGAGAAGTGCGATTATCGTCAGCGTCAACATTCCTGTGGCATTGTTTTTTAGTATTATCATATTAGTCATCACAGGGGAGTCTGCCAACCTATTGTCACTGGGCGCTGTGGATTTCGGTATTATTGTCGACTCCGCAGTCATATTAGTTGAAAATATTTTTAGAAATTTTCAGAAAGCCCCGGATGGCCGACGTGATCTCATTCAAGATCAGGAGCAAAGCGGTTTTCGTCAATTACTTATGAGTAAAGGGTGGACTAATCGTCTACGCATCATCTTCATCAGTACTATCCAAGTTGATCGCGCCATTCTTTTTTCTACTGCCATTACCGTGGCTGCCTTTATTCCGTTGTTTACTATGGAAGGGGTTGAAGGACAAATTTTCGGGCCCATGGCGCGTACTTATGGCTACGCTCTTGCTGGCGCGTTATTAGCTACTTTTACCATTACTCCGGTACTTGCTTCTTATTTATTACCTAAAGATGTGAAAGAAACAGAAACCATTCTTGTTGAAAAAATGCGTCATTTCTATAAGCCTATTCTCCAATGGGCTCTACAAAATGTTAACAAGACAGTAAGTATTGGTGTTGCGTTTTTAATTGTTTCCGTCATCATTTTTATACGTATTGGTTCAGAGTTCCTCCCCGCTCTTGAGGAGGGGAACTTATGGATAAGAGCAACCTTACCTCCCACTATTTCACTTGAATCAGGTATGCCTGTTGTGGATGCCATGAGAAAAATTATTATCAAACATCCAGAAGTAATTACCGTGGTTTCACAACATGGTAGACCAGATAATGGCAGTGATGCAGCGGGTTTTTATAATGCTGAATTTTTTGTGCCATTGAAGCCTTTTGATGAATGGAAATCAGGCTATACAAAAAATGATTTAATTAATGATTTACAAAAAGAATTTAATAGTCGCTTTCCTGGCGTTGAGCTGAATTTTTCACAATATATTCAAGATAATGTTGAAGAAGGTTTATCAGGTATTAAAGGTGCCAACTCCATCAAGATTTTAGGTCCAGACTTAGCCACACTGGAAAAACTAGCTGACCAAGTTCAATCGGAAATGGCTAAGATTAAAGGGGTGACTGACTTAGGTGTATTTCGTGTACTAGGACAACCTAATCTCAATATTAAAATTGATCGTATTAAAGCTGCTCGTTACGGCCTTAATACAGGAGACGTCAATACGGTTGTACAGGCAGCATTAGGTGGGACCCAGGCGACAACAGTCTACGAAGGAGACCGACAGTTTGCTTTAACAGTTAGATTGTCTCCTGACTATAGAAAAGATATCGATACCATCAGTCGTCTTAAGGTTGGCTATAGCGCCCCAAATGGCGCCATGGCTTATATTCCTTTAAAAGAACTAGCTGATATTTCACTTGATACAGGTGCGTCTTATATCTACCATGAGCGTAATCAGCGTTTTATTCCAGTAAAATTTAGCGTTAGAAACCGCGATTTGGGAAGCACTGTTGCAGAAGCGCAAGAAAAAATTGCCAACAGTATTGTTTTACCTGAGGGATATCATATTGTTTGGTCGGGTGAGTTTGAAGAATTACAAAAAGCCAAAAAACGTCTAGCTATCATACTCCCCATAGCCCTTGCTCTTATTCTTGTTCTTCTCTATACCTTATTTAATTCTCTCCGAGATAGCCTGTTGGCCTTAGCCGCTATTCCCTTTTCTATTGGGGGTGGCGTCATGGCTTTAGCTGTAACAGGATTACATTTTAGTATTTCCGCTGCGATTGGTTTTGTCTCTTTGTTCGGCGTCTCTGTAATGAATGGTATTTTAGTGATTACCTACTATAATCAACTTCGTTTTTCAGGTTTACCTCCTTTCGAAGCCATGTTCAATGCCGCTGATCAGCGCATGCGCCCTATGCTTATGACCGCATTGTCAGCCTGCATTGGGTTACTTCCTGCCGCCATTTCTACAGGTATCGGTAGTCAAGTACAACGCCCATTGGCAACTGTTGTGGTAGGAGGGATGTTGCTGGGACCCATTATGTTGTTAGTGGTTGCCCCAGCATTACAAATGATGTTTTTAGGAAAGGAAGAGCAAGACACCGCTCTTGAAAATGAAGATGAAATCTAAAGCGTTAGAGCATACCCAGGGTTAGCATAGCGGTTTCGCTCATTCTATCCCGGGTCCAAGGTGGCTCCCATACTAATTCCACTTTAGCACTATTTACACCTGGTACTTCCATGATACGTCTCTCAACTTCTCCTGGAAAGGTTTGTGCAACAGGACATCCAGGAGCAGTCAGTGTCATAGCAATGTCCACATGACCGGTTGAATGATCAATTGCAAGACCGTAAATTAATCCTAAGTCATAAATATTAACTGGAATCTCAGGATCATAAACAGTTTTTAATGCGTCGATGACAAGTCCCTCTAGTTCGTCCTCCCGCACTTCCTGACCTTGCTCCTGTGTTGCACCATCAGGTTGGGTGGTATGGTCTTTATTAAACCAATCTAATACAGACATGACTTACTCCGTCGTAACTGGTTGATTTGAATTATTGAGAGCAGCATGTAGCGTATGCCAGGAAAGTGATGCACATTTAACACGTGCAGGAAATTCACTCACTCCTGCTAAAACTGACAGTTTGCCAATATCAAATGAAGGTTGTTGCCCAGTAGTAACCATTTGATGAAACCCTTCAAATAGCTGTTCCGCCTCAGTCAGCGTTTTACCTTTTAAGACTTCAGTCATTAACGAAGCAGAGGCAGTAGAAATAGCACAACCTTGTCCTTCAAATTTAATATCAGTGATTCGGTCGTTATCAATGATTAAATATAAATCAAGACTATCGCCACATAAGGGATTAAATCCTTCTGCATGATGATTGGCGTTAATTAATTTACCAAAATTACGTGGGTGTCTATTGTGATCAAAAATAACTTCCTGATATAACTCTCTTAAATCACTCATTTTAAAAACATCTCCGTTACACGATGCAATGCGTTAAATAATGCATCAATATCCTGCTGTGTATTATAAAGTGCAAGTGAAGCACGGGCTGTAGCTGGAATCTTGAAATAATCCATAACAGGCATAGCGCAATGGTGTCCTGTACGAATAGCTACACCTTCACTATCTAAAATCGTACCAATGTCGTGCGGGTGTACCCCCTCCATCACGAAAGACAAGACGCTAACTTTTTCTTTTGCTTGGCCAACGATTTTTAATTGAGGAATAGATTTAGCTTGCTCAGTGGCATAGGCTAATAGTCGCCCTTCATGCTCTGCAATGTTTTTCAAACCCACAGACTGAACAAATTCTATAGCAGCGCCTAAACCAACAGCGCCTGCTATATGTGGTGTTCCTGCTTCAAACTTGTAAGGCAAATGGTTAAATGTGGATTTTTCAAAGGTCACTTTAAAAATCATATCGCCACCCGCTTGGTAAGGTGGCATGGCATTGAGTAATTGTTTTTTACCGTATAGGGCACCAATTCCTGTAGGGCCGTATAATTTATGTCCTGAGAACACAAAAAAATCACAATCTAATTCCACAACGTTAATTTCGTGGTGAAGAATAGATTGGGCACCATCTACTAAAACTAAAGCACCTACTTGATGAGCTTTTTCAATCATGTACTGAATAGGATTAACTGTACCTAACGCATTGGATACGTGGGTGATACCAAGCATTTTTGTTTTCGGTGTCAGTAACGCCTCGAACTGGGTTAAATTCAGTGTTCCTGTTTCATCTATAGGAATCACTTTAATCACGGCACCAGTTTGCTCAGCAATCAATTGCCATGGAACAATATTGGCGTGATGCTCCATCTGGCTTAATAGAATTTCATCACCTGCATGTAAATTTGCTCTACCCCAACTGCTGGCAACAAGATTAATAGCCTCGGTGGCACCACGTGTGAAAATAATTTCCTCACGATGCTGTGCCCCAATAAAATGCTGAATGGTATCGCGTGCTTTTTCAAACGCATCGGTAGCATCTTGACTCAACTTATGTACGCCACGATGAACATTGGCATTTAGCGCGTCATAATAATGTGATTCAGCATCAATCACCGACTGAGGTTTTTGTGTAGTTGCTGCATTGTCTAGGTAAACAAGTGGTTTACCTCTGACTGTACTTTTTAAAATAGGAAATTGTTCACGTATCTGTTCTACATTAAACATTTAATGACTCACGTAATAAGTTTGCGATGGTTTGTTTTAAATCTGTGTCGTTAATCTGACCAGCCACATCAATAACAAATCCCTCAATCAACATTTTTTTTGCTAACTCTTTATCGATCCCACGTGAACACAAATAAAACCACTGTTCTTCATTAATCTGACCAATTGTTGTGCCGTGAGCACACTTCACATCATCGGCGAAAATCTCTAGTTGTGGTTTGGTATCAACTTCAGCTTGATCTGACAAGATTAAGTTGTGATTTGCTTGTTGGCTCTCGGTATGCTGGGCATCTTGATCAACTACAATACGTCCGTTAAAAACTGCTCTGCCTGCTCCATCCAATACACCTTTGAATAACTCACTACTAGAACAGTCTGCTACTTGATGATGGATGAGTGTATGGAAATCTTGCAGTGATTTATGCGTGATGTGATACATACCATTGACAGTTGCGTGAGCGTGTTTACCCATTAATCTTGTGGATATATTATTTCTACCCCATTGCCCTGATAAAGCAAAATAAGAGCCATGAAAATAACTCTCGTGAGATTGATCAATGTCTGTATAGGAGAGATGAAATCCTTGGTTACCTTCTTGTTGTAACTTAACGTAATTTAAAGAAGCATTACTATCCAAAATATATTTATGTACTACGCTATTTAGATAAGACTCATCGGTAAGGCTAATATATTGCTCAACCACAGTCACTTTTGCGTTTTCACCCACAGTAATATGTTGAGCGGCGTAGTTTGCTGCCATTGCTTGTGTTGTCACATGTACCAGTAAAATGGGTTCTGCTAGTACACAGTCTTTCATCACATTAATAAAGATACCTTGATTGAGTAACGCCCCATTTAAAGCACTCAAACCGTCCGTATGATGCAGTTGAGCAAACTCTTTTTGTATCATCTCTTTTTCTGTCTCATTTATATGAGCCCAGTGTTTTAGAGTGATCTCGCCTGGTAACTGATTAATAATCGAATAGTCTTGATTGAACTGGCCATCCACCAAAACAATAAGATGTTTTGCTTGAGGCAACACTAAACGTTGACTCACCTGCTGCCAATCAATAGTAATTGTCTTATTAGTTGTTAATGCAAATAATAATTTTTGTAATGCAGCAGTAGACGTGTATTTCCAATCTTCCGCTTTAAGCGTTGGAAAGCGTAAAGTAGAAAAGGTCTCCCATGCTTGTTGTCTATATGATTTAACAGAATCAGAGTCTTGACTACTTAACTCCTGATACTGCTGTTGATAATGATTAATCACTTCCATATTACAAATTCACTGTAGATTGTTTTTCTGAAGGATCAATCCATGCGTACCCCTCTTTTTCCAACTGAAGAGCAAGCTCAGGTCCACCTGAGCGCACAATTTTTCCGCCTGCTAACACATGGACAAAATCAGGTTTAATATAATCAAGCAATCGCTGATAGTGAGTTACAAGAATCATTGAACGCTCAGGGCTTCTTAAACTATTGACCCCTTTAGCAACAATTTTTAAGGCATCAATATCAAGACCTGAATCCGTTTCATCTAAAATGGCTAAGGTAGGTTCTAATACTGCCATCTGTAAGATTTCATTTCTTTTCTTTTCTCCACCAGAAAAACCTTCGTTCACTGAACGGTATAACATGGCCTCATTCATTTCCATGAGTTTCACTTTTTCTTTAACCAAACTCAAAAAGTCCATGGCATCAAGTTCAGGCAGTCCCTGGTGTTTACGTTTTGCGTTAAGTGCTGCTTTCAACAAATAAATGTTACCTACACCAGGTATTTCTACTGGATATTGAAATGCTAAAAATAGCCCTTCTCGGGCACGCTCTTCTACATCCATGTCCAACAAATTTTTACCATGATAAAGAACTTGACCCGCTGTGACGTCAATATGCTCTCTACCTGCTAATACATTCGATAAGGTACTTTTACCCGAGCCATTTGGCCCCATAATGGCATGTACTTCGCCTGGGTTAATCGTTAAATCGATTCCCTTGAGAATACTTTTATCTGCTACTGTTGCCTGTAACCCTTTAATTTTTAACATATTATTCTCTCTTTAGCCAACGCTACCTTCTAAACTAACGCCTAGGAGTTTCTGCGCTTCAACGGCAAACTCCATAGGTAACTCTTTAAATACTTCCTTACAAAAACCATTCACTATCATGGATACGGCATCTTCCGCTGACAAACCTCTTTGTCTACAGAAAAATAATTGATCTTCACCTATGCGTGAGGTAGAGGCCTCGTGCTCAACTTGTGCTGAAGCATTTTTAACTTCAATATAAGGGAAGGTATTAGCAATACATCTGTCTCCCATTAACAGTGAATCGCATTGGGTGTAATTTCTGGCATTCACAGCACTTTTAGCGATACGCACTAAACCACGATATGACTGTTTACCAAAACCTGCAGAAATACCCTTTGAAACGATAGTACTTTTTGTGTTTTTACCAATATGAATCATTTTGGTACCGGTATCTGCTTGCTGACGATGATTAGTCAAGGCTACTGAATAGAATTCACCAACTGAATCATCACCGCGTAAAATTACGCTTGGGTATTTCCAAGTGATAGCAGACCCTGTTTCTACCTGAGTCCAAGAGATTTTTGATTTAGCACCGCGACAATCACCACGTTTTGTCACGAAATTATAAATTCCACCACGACCTTCTTTGTCGCCTGGATACCAGTTTTGTACCGTTGAGTATTTAATTGTCGCATTGTCTAGTGCCACCAATTCCACCACGGCTGCATGTAACTGGTTCTCATCGCGCATGGGTGCAGTACATCCTTCCAAATAACTGACGTAAGCGTCTTTATCTGCAATGATAAGAGTACGCTCAAACTGTCCTGTATTTTTAGCATTAATCCTAAAGTAAGTGGATAACTCCATCGGACAACGTACTCCTGGAGGGATATACACAAAAGATCCATCACTGAACACAGCAGAATTTAGTGCTGCATAGAAGTTATCTTGAACAGGGACAACACTACCTAAATATTGACGAATTAACTCTGGATGATGTTGGACTGCCTCAGAAAATGAACAAAATATAATGCCTTTTTCTGCGAGTTTATCTTTAAATGTTGTTGCCACAGATACACTATCAAAAACCGCATCCACAGCCACTCCAGCAAGCATCGCTCTTTCATGCAAAGGGATACCCAGTTTTTCATAGGTTTTGAGCAATTCTGGATCAACTTCATCTAGACTCTTGGGGCCTTCTTTTTGTGATTTGGGCGCAGAATAATAAATAATATCCTGATAATCAATGGGCGGATAATGCACATCTGCCCATTGAGGCGCTGTCATTTCTTGCCATTTACGAAAAGCATTCAAACGCCACTCTAATAAAAATTCGGGTTCATTCTTTTTCGCTGAAATAAGCCGTACTGTATCCTCTGATAATCCCTTTGGGATTTCATCAGACTCGACGGCAGTTTCAAAACCATGTTGATACTCTTGACTAATAATCTCTTCAAGTTGTGTTGTGCTGTTATTCATAATGTAACCTGCTCTGCTTTAGATGGACGCTTCATAACGATTGGTTGAGCGACTGGAACAGTCATTTCCGCAAGACTGACACTGGCTAATGCGTCATTGACTGCTTGACTAATACGTTGCCAATTGGCTTTAACTGAACACGATCTTTCTCGCTGACAATTACCCGGTTGATCAGAGGTGCCACAGTCTGTTAAACCTATTGGCCCCTCTAATGCACCAATAATATCTGCCATGGTAATATCTATTGGTGTTTTGGCTAATACATAGCCCCCTTTAATACCTCGATGAGACTCTAGTAGCCCTGATCGAGTGAGCATTTTTAATACCTTGGTGGCTGTTGGGACATTAATACCAATAGCTTGAGCGATATCTTGGGCTGAATGAAGACGTTTGGGTTCTCTAGCGAGATATGTCATCATTAACGTCCCATAATCGGTGAGTTTCCCCATCTTGATCATTTGTAATATAGCCTTAGGTATAATAGTAAAAACACTTTCATTAAAGTGGACTATTATAGTACTATTTTGTTCCCCAGCGCACAATCTTCTGTCTCTGGGTTTTTTTAGAAAGGATTAGTATGGTTCCTCACTTATCGACAGCTTTAACTGGCCCATTGCAATCATTGGAATCTCATATTTTAGATTCCATGCCTACCATTGAGCATTGGTTTCGCCAACAGTGGCTTGAACATCCTGCCCCTTTGTATACGTCTGTTGATTTACGTAACTCGGGCTTTAAATTAGCCCCTGTGGATACCAACTTATTTCCGGCTGGTTTTAACAATCTCAGACCTGAGTTTTATCCTCTTTGTATTCAAGCGCTTATGACCGCTGTTGAAAAAATTTGTCCTGACACAAGACAATTTTTGTTTATTCCTGAAAACCATACTCGCAATACCTTTTACCTTGAGAATGTGGCAGTACTCAAAACCCTGCTACAAAGAGCAGGCTTTGCTGTGAGAATCGGCTCACTTCTACCAGACATTACAGAACCCACGCGTTTTGATCTCCCTTCTGGGGATCATTTGGTTCTTGAACCGATAGTTAAATCAGGAAAACGAGTTGGCTTAAAAGACTACGACCCTTGTGCAGTCATCTTAAATAACGATTTGTCTGCGGGTATCCCAGATATATTAAAAGGTATTAACCAACATATTGTTCCTCCTTTATTTGCAGGATGGTCAACACGCAAGAAATCTCTTCACTTTAGTGCTTTTAATGATGTGGCAAAAGAGTTTTCTGAACTCATTAATCTTGATCCTTGGGTAATTAATCCTTATTTTGATCACGCTAAAGAAATTGATTTTAACGATACCAATAGCCAAGAGGCTCTTGCTAACAAAGTGGAACAGTTATTAGCTAAAATTAAGGTCAAATACGCCGAATACGATATTAAAGACGATCCATTTGTCATTATCAAAGCAGATTCAGGTACTTACGGTATGGGTATTATGACCGTTAAGAGCCCAGATGATGTGATGAACCTTAATCGCAAACAACGCAATAAAATGTCCGTAATTAAAGAAGGGCAAGTGGTGAGGGAAGTGCTACTTCAAGAAGGAGTTTATACTTTTGAGAATGTAGATGGGGCTGTTGCTGAGCCTGTTGTTTACATGGTTGATCACTTTGTTGTGGGTGGCTTTTATCGTGTTCATACCGAACGTGGTATTGATGAGAACTTGAACGCACCTGGTGCTAAGTTTGTTCCATTAGCCTTTGAAACTGAGACTATCGCACCGGATCAATCACAAAACTTTGATGCCACACCGAATCGTTTTTATACCTATGGTGTAGTAGCTCGCCTTGCTATGCTTGCTGCAGCCAAAGAGCTTGAATATATGGAAAGAGAAGCGAATTCTCTCATTTAAAGGTAAGTAAATATGAAAATCGCTTTCATTATTGATCCTTTTAATTCTCTTAATCCTAAAAAAGACTCCTCATTAGAGCTAATCCGTGCAGCACAGTTACGCCATCATGAAACCGCAGTAATTGAGCAGCATAATCTGCAACTCTATAACCACCATGTGGAAGCATTTGGTCACCAAGTGTTTTATGATTCAGGAAAGGGATTTTATCTTGGTAACAATTTTAAACGTTTATTAACTGAGTTTGATGCGGTGATCATGCGCGTTGATCCGCCACTTAGCATGAATTATATAGTAACCACTTACTTACTTGAAAAAGCTGAGAAAGAGGGCGTTTTAATATTAAATAAACCCAATAGCTTAAGAACCTATAACGAAAAATTCAGTACCACTTTGTTTCCTCAGTTTACCCCTCCGCTGATCGTCACCAGTTTGTCAGAGGAAATTAAGAGCTTTGTTATTGAGCATCAAGAAGTTATCTTAAAGCCACTTGATGCCATGGGTGGTAGTGGTATTTTTAAAGTGACCCCACGTGACCCGAATCTAAATGTCATTATAGAAACTCTTACTCATCATTCCACGCGTGCGATTATGGCGCAGCGTTTTATTCCAGCTATTAAAGAAGGTGACAAACGGGTATTAGTGATCAACGGCACACCAGCAGAGCATGCACTGGCTCGTATCCCTCAAAAAGGTGAAACGCGTGGTAATTTAGCTGCAGGAGGTCAGGGCATTGCTATGCCATTGACTAATAAAGAGAGAGAAATCGCCTTAACCCTATCACCCTTTCTAATTGATAACGGCTTATTTATCGTCGGGTTGGATGTAATCGGTGGCTTCCTCACTGAAATAAATGTCACGAGCCCCACCTGTATGAAGGAAATTCGCGATCAAACAGGTGAGGATATTGCCGAAAAAACTATTATTGAAATAGAACGCTCTATCTAACCGTTCTCCAGGGCGCTAAAACAGATAGACTCAATCAGTTCAGCAAAAGTCATTCCTGCTACCCGCGCAGACTGAGGAAGTAAACTCATGGCTGTTAATCCCGGTAGAGTATTGACCTCTAAGCACCACAACTGTCCTTGGGTATCTAATCTAAAATCACTGCGACTATATCCTGTTAATTTTAATGCCTGATGAATACTGAGAGATAAGTGTTGTACTTCTTCTGTCAGCTCTTGAGACAATTGAGCAGGAAACACTTCCTCTGCCCCTCCTGGCTGATACTTGGCTTCATAATCAAAGATTTCTCCGCGCTTTAAAATAATTTCTCCAACTGGAAGTGCGTTATTATTCAATACAGGGCACGTGAGTTCTCGACCGGGGACAAATGCTTCAATCATGACTTCATCATCATGCTGATAGGCTAAAGTGATGGCTTTTTCTAATTCAGAGGCTTCTCTTACAATAGACAATCCTACCGTAGATCCTTGTTTACTGGGTTTTACCACCACAGGCCAACCTAGTTGGCGCTCAACCTCTTCAGTACTAGAAGGAGCCATCAACCAATTAGGTGTTGGTAGGCCTGACTGACGTAATACCCTTTTGGCCATATCTTTATCCATAGCTAACGCACTACCCAGTACCGAGCTACCAGTAAAGGGGATACCCGTCATGGCTAATAACCCTTGCCAACGTCCATCTTCCCCAGAACCACCATGTAGCGCAATAAACCATAAATCAGCCTGCATCACTTGAGGTAATTGCAACCATTTAAATACTGCTTGTAGTTCATTACCAGAAATAGACGGTGGAGACAAAGAGACTGTTTTGTTAAACAATTGATTTTCTTGCTCAGAAGATAACAACCCCATAGCTGTATCAATGGCATTGACCTGATGTGAACGCTCTCTTAGGGCCTTAACCACCTGCGCGCCACTGGCAATGGATACATCTCTTTCACTACTGTCTCCACCAAAGAGAACATTAATTGTTAATTGTTGTTTATTCATTACGGTCTAACCACTATTTCTTAATCCGGCAGCAACGCCATTAATTGTTAAATGAATTGCTCGTTGAACAGCTTCAGTTGCTTCACCATGACGATAGCGTCTTAGTAAATCCACTTGTAAATGATTAAGTGGATCCAAGTAGGGACGCCTTTCACGAATACTTCTTGCGAGAGTAGGGTTAGCTGTTAAAAAATCTTTTTGATCAGTAATGGCTTTCAACGCCTCAGCAGTTAAATGAAATTCCGTCTCAATATTGGCGAAGATACGGCCACGTAACTCGTCGTCTTTCACTAATCCTGCATATCTCTTAGCGATAGTAAAATCTGTTTTAGCTAACACCATATCCATATTAGATAATAAAGTTTGCATAAAGGGCCAATGTTGATACATATATTGTAATTGTGCTAACCCGTCTGCATGTTGTTGCCTAAAAAGAGATACAGCACTACCAAAGCCATACCATCCGGGTAAGATCATACGTGATTGAGCCCAACTAAAGACCCAAGGGATAGCTCGCAAATCCTCAATACGTGCTGAGGACTTACGTGAGGCAGGGCGACTACCTATATTTAATTTTGAAATCTCACTTATGGGTGTGGCTTCCCTAAAAAATTGATCAAAATGTGGTGTCTCATATACTAATGAGCGGTATTGTTTAAATGAACTGACAGACAACTCTTCCATTACTTGATAAAAACGCTGCCATTCTTCGCCACTACCACTCTGATTAAGAAGCGTCGCTTCAAGAGTAGCCGCCACTAGGGTTTCCAAATTACGTCTACCAATGCCAGGATCGGAATATTTACTAGCAATGACTTCCCCTTGCTCTGTCAAACGAATTTGCGCATTAACGCTTCCCGCAGGCTGCGCCAGTATTCCATAGTAACTGGGTCCACCGCCCCGACCCACAGAACCGCCTCGGCCATGAAACAACCGTAGTTCTATTTGAAAATGCTGAAAGACGTCAACTAAGGTTTTCTCGGCTTTATATAATTCCCAGTTTGCCGTTAAAAAGCCGCCATCTTTATTGCTATCTGAATAACCCAACATCACTTCCTGCACATTACCGCGGCTCTTAAGCAAGTCTCGATATAAAGGAATTGAAAACACTTTCTTCATGATCTCGCCACAACCACGAAGATCGCCAATCGTTTCAAACAGTGGAATGATGTTTAAGTTAAGTTGTGGTGAAGTGCCAGGGATCAACAACCCCACTTCCTTGAGAAGAAGGGCTACTTCCAATAAATCACTGACACTATCGGTTTTTGAAATAATGTAATTGGTAACAGCACGCTCACCCAGTTCAAGTTGCATTTTTCTTGCAACGTCAAAAATAGCCATTTCCGAGCGGCATTCATCACTATACTGAATAAATGATGAGCGCAGTGGCCGAGGGTTATTGATTTCTGTAAGCAACAAACTAATACGTTGCTCCTCATTTAAAGCCAAATAATCCTCACATACACGAGCTTGTTGCACTATTTCAGCCACTGTTCTTGCGTGTATTTCAGAGTGCTGTCTTAAATCAAGTGATGCCAAATGAAAACCAAATATATCAACAGCGCGTTGTAAGTGTTTTAATCGACCATCTGCTAACGCCTCTGATCCGTGACTGACTAGAGAATGAGAAATGGTAGATAAGTCTTGTTTAAACTCATCGACACTTAAGTATGCATTCAAGCTATCAGCATGCGCTTCACTTGCTAGCTGTTGCAATACTTTTTGCGTGGCTAATAGACGTTGATAGACAGATGTTATGGCTCGTCGATAGGGTTCTTCTTTGCGTGCATCCTCTGTTTCTGGGACTAGTTCAGCGAGCCCCATGACCCCCTCACTGACAGTGACGAGGCGAGAAGACAGGGATAACTCACCACGTAACAAAATTATCTCTTGAAGATAAAAATCCATAGCCACATGACTATGACGGCGTAATGCATACTGGGTAACATCAGCGGTAACAAATGGATTACCATCGCGATCTCCACCAATCCAACTACCCATTTTAAGGGGTAATAATGGCTTCCCACCCAATTCGCGATAGGTGTCATCTTCTGCGATTAAGCGTTCAAGTTGCACACAAAAACGTGGAACTTCTTTTAAAAAGGTATATCGGTAATAAGACAGTCCGTTCTCGATTTCATCTCTTACTCTTAATTTAAAAGTTCTCAGCTCATTGGTTTGCCAAAGCGTTAATATGGCCCGTCTAATAGAGGCTTCATTGTCATCCAACTCTTCCGGTGTCATCGCGATTCGAGTGCGCTCACCCAAGCGCTTTGCAATCATCAAATGACAATCTAACACCGATTTCCTTTGTACTTCTGTAGGGTGAGCAGTTAACACAGGAGACACCAACGCTTTAGCAAAAAAATCAGCAAGCTCCGCTGTTTTTATGCGCGCTTTTTTTGCTCTCTCAAGAGCCAGTTGTATGCTCCCTTCTCTTGGTGGTGCGCCACGCTGTGAATAAATCATACGTCGACGATTATGATGGAGATCTTCAGCAATATTAGATAAGTGAGAGAAATAACTAAATGCTCTTACAACAGCAATCGTATCTTCAGCGGATAAGCCGTCTAAACTGTGTTCAAGTTTACGTAAATCAGTAGGGTTGTCATCACGTCGATATTGAATAGCGCTTTGACGTATGCCTTCAATGAGATTAAAAATGGCTTCGCCTTCTTGGCTTCTTAACGTATCACCAAGTATTCGTCCTAAAAACCGGATATCTTCCTTGAGCGGTAAATCCTTTTCAGAAGCATGATCATTCATAGCAAGAACTCCGGAATTTATGCAGCTTCATGCTACACTTTGATTTATTTAATTGTTGAAATAATTTATCCATGTCAGCACAACTCCCTATTACTATCGCAACCCGTGAAAGTCGCCTGGCCCTCTGGCAAGCTGAACATATCCGGTCCCAATTATTACAATTATATCCACAGCTTGAGGTTTCGTTGTTAGGAATGACAACTCAAGGCGATCAAATTCTTGACCGTACCCTCTCTAAAGTAGGGGGTAAGGGACTGTTTGTGAAAGAACTTGAGATAGCCATGGAGCAAGGAAAAGCACGGCTGGCGGTTCATTCCATGAAAGATGTCCCTATGGAATTACCACCGCTTTTTAATATGATTGTAGTGGGTGAAAGAGAAGAAGCCACTGATGCGTTTATTTCAAATAAGTATACCCATCTGAGCGAATTACCCAATGGAGCTGTGGTAGGAACCTCCAGTCTACGCCGAGAGTGCCAACTGCGTGAGCGCTATCCTCACCTCACCATTACCTCGTTACGAGGTAACTTAGATACACGTTTGAGAAAACTTGATCAAGGGGAATATGACGCTATTATTCTTGCTTCTGCTGGATTAAAACGGTTAGGTCTTGGTAACCGAATCAAAGCCAACATTAGCCTAACAGACAGTATTCCAGCAGTAGGTCAAGGGGCGCTTGCCATTGAATTTAGACATGATGACAAGGAGTTAGAACAACTCTTACAGCCTCTTATTAATCAAGAAACAGCCTATTGCGTCTTATCTGAGAGAACTCTGTCAAGACAATTAGCTGGCAGTTGCGATGTACCACTTGGCGCACACGCAACAATTAACAATGGTCAATTAACATTGCATGCTTTTGTAGGTCGCCCAGATGGTTCATTAATTATCCGAGCAAGCGCTACAGGAAGAGCAGAAGACTATCAGACTATTGGTCTTGACGCAGCAAAACAACTGATACAGCAAGGGGCGCAAGCCATTTTAGATGCTTGTCGTGCAGGGTAATGGCTGAACATCAGCATAAAAAAGAAGGTAGCATACTGTTAACTAGACCCATTCATCAAAATAGGGCGCTTGTTGAATTATTTGAGAAAGAGAAAGCGTTTGTTTATGAGCTACCGACAATAGATATTAGGCCGCTCACACCACCTCAAGTGCCGAATACCCCGTTTCTGACTCAATCAAGCCGATTCATTTTTATTAGCAGTAATGCGGTTAAATATGGCTGGCCAATTGTCCAACCCCATATAAACCCACATGCAACACTTTATACAATTGGACAGGCTAGCGCAAAAGAGCTTATGGCACTGTCTCACAAACCAGTCAATTACCCTCACAACAATAGCGATAGCGAAACATTATTGAATTTACCTGGCTGGCAAAAAATTAAGGGGGAAAGAATTACCATTTGCCGTGGAGTGGGTGGGCGTGAATGGTTAAAACAAGAATTAGAGCAACGCGGCGCCCATGTTGAATACCTAGAATGCTACATACGTGCTCTTCCAGAGGTAAATTTAGCGATTTTAGATAACGCAATTATCAGTCAAGCGGTTATACTTATTATGAGTAAAGAGTCTTTAACGAACCTCTGGCAAGTGGCTGGCATAGAAAAAATAGATGTACTAAAAAAAATGAAATTTTTAGTGTGTCATGAACGCATTAAAGATTACGCTAAAAGTTTAGGTATTGAGACAATTTATTTAACCGACAATAACAATCAAGCAATTTTAGATACGTGGCGCACAATCGCCCATTAAACATGACGACAGAATTAACGACTTCAGTGACAACTAAACCTTCAAAACTATATAAGCTATTTGGCTGGCTCAGTATTATTGCGTTTATAGGTACGTTTTCTCTCTGGTTACAATATCGACATGATGATTTGCAATTAAGGCGTGACTTGGCAACACGTTTAAATCAAGCTGATCGTGTAGTAAAACAAAGTCAAGGTGAGAACGCTCAGATACAAGAAGCCATTAAAGAAGCCAATCACCGCATTACTACTCTCGAATCACAGTTAGCAGATTCACAGAGCCAACAAATTGTTCTACAAAGTATGTATCAAGAATTAGCGCGTAATCGTGACGATTGGATTCTCGCTGAAGTTGAGCAATTGGTTGATGCTGCTAATCAACAATTACAATTAACTGGTAACGTTCAATCCGCTTTGTCAGCCTTACAATCTGCTGATATGCGCTTACAAAAACTGAATAAACCTTCTTTATTATTTTTAAGAAAAGCCATTAACCAAGATATTGACCGTTTAAGAGCCGTTCCTTTTGTGGATACTACAGGAATTAGTAAGCACATCGATGAAGTGGCAGCGAGTATTGATCTTTTACCTTTGGCGTCAGATACCAGACCAGTTAAAAAACCCTCTTTAACTGAACAAAACAAATCAGGTGCTTTGTCACGTATTGGACAGGAATTATTAATTGAATTAACAAAGTCTGTTCAAATTAAACGAATTGATACACCTGAACTCCCTTTATTAAGCCCGGAACAATCTTTCTTTTTACGAGAAAACCTACGTTTAAGATTAGTATCAGCAAGACTTGGTGCGCTCTCTCACAATAACATTACCTATGAAGCGGATCTAAATACAGCAGAAGAATGGATCAAGCACTATTTTGATCTGGCCTCCCCTGTGGTTAAAAACGATCTACAAATTATTCAACAACTACGCCATGCTCCCGTCAATATGTCCGTACAGGATATTAGTGCAACATTAGATGCTGTTAGACGCGCACGATCACAAAAAGAAGGTGGGCATCGATGAGCGGTTTATTATGGTTTATTGCTCTCTTTGTCGTTGCAACGATTGTTGCTATCGCTGTTGGGTTTAATACAGGTTATGTACTTATCGTCATGGCACCATGGCGTATTGAAATTTCTTTAGCCATGTTTGTGATTGGCATCATTATTATTTGTTTAAGCTTATATACTTTTTCTCGCTTAGCTTATTTGAGTTTAAGCCTACCTAATCGTGTACAGGCTTATCGTCAAAAACGCTCTAAAAACCGTGCTCGAAGTGCGCTGTATCAGGGCTTAACTGATTATTTTGAAGGTAATTTTAAACGTGCAGAAAAACAAGTGGAGTTGGCTCTTGAGAACGGGGAGTCCCCTGCTTTAAGTGCTATCGTTGCTGCTCGCTCTGCTCATGAATTACATAAATTTGAAAAACGTGACTTATATTTGGCTCGGATCACTGAGCTTGGTCCTGAAACGCGCTTATTACGCCTAACCACTCATGCGGACTTATTACTTGATGAACGTCGTTTCAATGAAGCCCTCACTCTACTAAAAGAAGCTCATCGCCTATCACCCAAACATATCCGCGCTCACCAGCTTTTATTAAAGGCCCAATTGGCAACAGGCGCGTGGCGTAATGCTATGGAAACCCTAGATTTATTAGAAAGTCTCAATGCCATTGATGAAGTACACGCACTACCTATCAGACGTAATGCTTGGCAACAGCAATTGCGTCTAGCCGCAACCTATTTAGATGACTTGAAAGCCATCTGGAAGTCTGTTCCCAGCTCAATGCGCCAAGACAATTTATTAGCCCATAGTGCAGCAGGGTATTTTATTGACCTTAAAGCACATGATGAAGCCTTAGTTATCATAGAGAAGAACTTAGAAAAATCCTGGGATGACGCTCTGGTGGCGTTATATGGCGAATGTCAGAGCCAGTCAAACCGAGCACAAATTGAAAAAGCAGAGAACTGGCTTAAAAATCATCCTGATAATGCCATTTTGTTATTAACTTTAGCTAAACTGTGCATGCGTGAATCTCTGTGGGGTAAAGCGCAAAGCTATCTTGATGCCAGCATATTTATCGATCCATCAAGAGAGGCCCAAGCTCTTCAACAGGAACTCATTGAACGAGTAGGGCCGCCTAAACAGACACAGCCTCGTAATAATAACGACATTGACCCTGATTTTGGGGTGGCTTAACTGGTCGCTTTATTATCAACTGAAGGGGTGAATGGATCAGAGTAAAATTCATCCTCAGGTAACGCTCTTGTTTGAGTAAAAGCTTTAAATCCTGATTCCACCATAATCGGTGCACCGCAAGCATAAACTTGGTAACCCGATAAATCGGCGTAATCAGCCAAAATAGCCTCATGTACCAATCCTGTTCTGCCTTGCCATTGATCCTCTAAAAGAGGTTCTGACAATACCGGAATGAATGTAAAACGATCATTTACCCAACTTTGAGCTAGGTCATAGTAATACAGATCCGCTTTGGTTCTGACCCCCCAATATAACACCATGGGACGATCAATTCCTTTATGTCTTGCCGATTCAATTATCCCTTTTATCGGTGCGAAACCAGTGGCACCAGCCATGAATATAATAGGCTTATCTGAATCCTCTCTTAAAAAGAAAGTACCCAACGGCCCTTCAAAACGTAAAATGGTTTTTTCTTTAAGCTCATTAAATACGTATTGGGAAAAGCTACCACCCGGATAGTTACGAATATGTAATTCAATCATACCGGTTTCATGAGGGGCGTTAGCCATTGAGAAACTTCTTTTCTTACCATCTTTAAGCAAGAAATCAATATATTGACCAGCCAGAAACTCAAACTTTTCCTGCGCAGGCAGTTTCAATTTCAATATAGCCACGTCATGATTGGGTTTTTCAATGGATTCCACTCGACAAGGTAATTTTTTTACTTGAATATCTTTTAGGCCATTTACTTGACGAATTTCCACTGTGATATCTGTTATTGGCTTAGCACAACACAATAGCGCGTATCCTTCCCCGACTTCTTCATCAGTTAATGCTGAACTTTGATACTCGCCACGATCAACAGAGCCATCAATGACTTTACCCTTACAAGATCCACACGCACCACTCCTACAGCCAAAAGGTAAAATAAAGCCTTCCTTCTGAGCGCCTTCTAATATGGTATCCTCTGAATCACATTGAAACTGGTTGCCACTTGGGCTTAAAGTAACCTTTACTGACATACGTTTTTTCCTGAACAATTAAGGTGTATTAAACAATGAAACGCTGGTTAATCATAGGGGCAGGGGATGTAGCACAGCGTATGATGCCACTTCTTAAACATCGCGTGCGACTCTTTGCCCTTTGTCGCAATCCTGAGAAAGCCCATTTATGGCGACAATTAGGCGCTATCCCAATCATAGGTGACCTTGATAACCTCAACAGTTTAACCAGAATTACTGGAATTGCTGATGGCATATTCCACTTTGCTCCGCCTAACCTAACGGGTACCAAAGATATCAGAACGCGCCACCTCATTGCAGCTCTTTCAAGGTGCAATAGTGTACCACAGAGCATAGTATATATTAGTACCACTGGTGTATATGGTGACCATCAAGGTCAATGGGTTGATGAAACCACTGCCACTAACCCAACCTCCGCCAGGGCCACAAGAAGAGTTGATGCAGAGAATCAATTACGTGATTTTGCGCGGCGTGCAGGGTCCTCTTTAACCATCTTAAGAGCACCAGGGATTTATGCTGAAAATAGGCTACCTCTTAATCGATTAAAAGAACAGTTACCCACTATTCAAGAAAATGAAGACTCATGGAGTAATCATATTCATGCTTTCGATTTAGCGAGAGCGGCCATATTAAGCATGTATCAACCGTTTAACTCAAGAGTATTTAACGCAGTGGATGACGAGCCCATGCAAATAGGCTCTTTTTACGATATGTTAGCGGATTTTTATCAATACACTCGTCCTCAGCGTTTACCGAGAAACCAAGTTAAAAACATGATTAGCGAAATTAGCTGGAGTTTCATGGCAGAATCGCGTAAAATAACAAATAAGAGATTAATTCAAGAACTTGGCTTTAGTTTTTTTTATCCATCAGTATTAAGCTGTTTATCTAATCTCAAAAAATAGAATAACAAACCATTAATTTCTCTTATCTTCGTCGAAAAACTAGACAAAATACCTGAAAATCAGGAAAATTGCTGTTATGAAGAAAATTTTAGTCATGCATGGACCTAATTTAAACTTATTAGGTACGCGCGAACCCGATGTCTATGGTAGAACTACACTTGATGATATTAATCATCAATTATTGGAGTTGTGCAAAGGACATCAAGTCACACTTATACCTTTTCAAAGTAACTGGGAGGGCGCTTTAATTGACCGCCTTCACCTTGCCAAAGATGAGGGAGTTGATTTTATTATTATCAATCCTGGTGGACTCACGCATACCAGCGTCTCGTTAAGAGATGCGCTATCTGCGATAAACATTCCTTTTATTGAAGTCCATCTTTCTAATATTTACGCTCGTGAGCACTTCCGTACCCATTCCTATTTATCTCCAATCGCTGCAGGGGTAATTAGTGGTTTAGGGGCAACTGGTTATCACTTAGCACTTACTTACTGGCTGGAACGTCTATGACTATGGATTTAAGAAAACTTAAAAAATTAATCGATCTAGTTCAAGAATCAGGAATCTCAGAACTAGAAATCACAGAAGGTGAAGAAAAAGTTAGGATTTCTAAGGCAGGCCCAAATTTTGTTATGCCCACTGCTATGCCTAATTTTAATTATGGTGCTCCACCTGCTCATCAAGTAGGTGCGCCTAATCAGACTTCTACCCCTCAAGTCACTAATCAGGCTCCTGAGGCAGTGAACCCAGACGATGAAGGTCATGTGGTGAAATCACCAATGGTTGGTACTTTCTACCGCTCACCATCACCTGGATCTCCTCCGTTTGCTGAAGTAGGTCAAAGCGTCTCTGAAGGGCAAACCCTATGTATTATTGAAGCAATGAAATTGCTCAATGAAATTGAATCTGATGTATCGGGCACCATCAAACGCATCTTAGTTGAAAATGGCCAGCCTATTGAGTATGGGCAGCCCTTGTTCATCATCTCCTAATTCATTGGTGACACGTTATGTTTGATAAGATTTTAATTGCCAATCGCGGTGAAATTGCGCTCAGAGTTCAGCGCGCTTGCCGTGAGTTAGGTATCAAAACAGTTGCTGTTCACTCTGAAGCAGATGCGGACGCAAAATACGTTATGCTGGCCGATGAATCTGTTTGTATTGGTCCAGCTTCTTCTCTACAAAGTTACCTAAATATCCCTGCGATTATTTCTGCTGCTGAGGTGACTGGAGCACAAGCTATTCATCCTGGTTATGGTTTTTTATCAGAAAATGCTGATTTTGCAGAACGTGTAGAAAACAGTGGCTTTGTCTTTATCGGACCGAGAGCAGAAACCATTCGCCTCATGGGAGACAAAATTAGCGCAAAAAGTGCTATGAAAGCCTCTGGCGTTCCTGTTGTACCAGGTTCTGAAGGACAACTCCCAGAGGATCCTAAAGAGCTTAAGAAAATTGCTCAACAAATAGGCTATCCAGTATTAATTAAAGCAGCTGCAGGTGGCGGTGGGCGCGGTATGCGTGTTGTGGAAAAAGAAGAGGATCTACTCTCTTCGCTACAAATGACAAGAACTGAAGCCAAAGCGGCTTTTGGTAACGACACGGTTTACATGGAAAAGTATCTTAGTCAGCCCCGTCATATTGAGATCCAGGTATTATCTGACGAACATGGTAATGCCGTGTTCTTGGGTGAGAGAGACTGTTCTATGCAGCGCCGTCACCAAAAAATCATTGAAGAAGCGCCAGGGGTAGGTATTACTGAAAAACTGCGCCAAAAAATTGGTGAGAGCTGTGTGGCTGCCTGTAAACGAATTAAATACCGTGGTGCTGGAACCTTTGAGTTTCTCTATGAAAACGGTGAATTCTACTTCATTGAGATGAATACACGCGTACAAGTTGAGCACCCTGTTACCGAGTTAATTACCGGTATTGATATTGTTCAAGAACAGATTCGTATTGCAGCTGGTAATAAACTGTCCTTTAGACAAAAAGAGGTGGTGCTCAACGGACACTCTATTGAATGTCGTATCAATGCAGAGGATCCCTATACCTTTATGCCCTCTCCAGGGCGTATTAATCAGTACCATGCGCCAGGTGGCCCTGGTACACGTGTAGACTCACATATTTACCAGAATTATTTTGTGCCTCCTTATTATGATTCGTTGATTGCTAAAGTATTGACTCATGGCGCAACACGCGAACAAGCCTTAGCAAGAATGAGAATTGCTTTATCGGAAATGGTTGTTGAGGGAATTAAAACCAATATTCCCTTACACCAACAACTACTCAACGATCCTGAGTTCATTAAAGGCGGAACCAGTATTCATTATTTAGAAGAAAAGTTATCTGCAAGCAAAGAATAATGGCCTGGCATCAACTTACCTTTGCTGTTACTCATGATATTGCTGATGAATTTTCAGATGCATTATTGGCACATGGTGCATTAACTGTCTCAATTGAAAACTTTGAAGTGCCAGGCCAACCAGAGTTTGAAGTCTTTGGTGAGCCTGGACATGAAACTGATCAATTGTGGCCATGGTGTACTCTTAATGTTTTACTTGATCTTGATCACAACGCGGAAGCGTTGATGGCAACCGTTGTTGATACACTTGGCTTATCTGAAATACCGGTTTATCAGGTAGATATCATTCACGATCAAGATTGGGTGAGACTCACCCAAAGCCAATTCGAACCCATCAAAATCAATAACCAAGTGTGGATTGTACCTACCTGGCATACCCCACCAAATATAGATGCAATTAATATCCGCATTGATCCTGGACAGGCTTTTGGTACAGGAGGACATCCTACCACCCAGCTCTGCTTAACAACTCTATTAAGCGAACTTAATGGTGCATCAGATATTCTAGATTATGGTTGCGGCTCAGGTATTCTTGCCATTGCTGCAGCCATGATGGGCGCCAAATCGGTAACAGGCATTGATATTGATGAAGCGGCTGTGAATGCGGCAAGACGTAATGCAGAACTTAACAATGTAAGCGCTCACTTCTTTAATAGTCAAGATTGGAAAGGTAATAATTTATATGATGGCGTTGTAGCCAATATTCTGGCAGCGCCTCTTAAAGTCCTTGCTCCCTTACTGTGCTCTTATGTCAAACCAGGTGGGTGGCTTATCTTATCGGGACTGCTTGCCAAACAAACGGAAGAAATGATCAGCATTTATAACCCATGGATTACCCTGTCACAAGTTGGTCAACAAGAGGAATGGGTTTGTTTGATGGGTAGAAAAAAATAATATATTTACTGGAAAGACTATGACACAACCAACTCTACGTCGTTACAGCGAAACACATCAATGGATTAGCCCCATTGATAATGATGTCTTTTATGTGGGTATTACTGATTTTGCTCAACAGCAATTGGGCGATGTTATGTTTATGGATCTTCCCAAAGTAGGAACTCAAGTTAAACAAAATGAAAGCTGCGCCACTGTTGAGTCGGTCAAATCTGCATCGGATGTCTATGCACCTGTTTCTGGCACCATAATTGAGATCAATAACCAACTTGCTGATAAACTAGAAAGTATCAACCAAGACCCTTATGGTAGCTGGCTGTTTAAAATCCAATGTAGCAATATGGCTGATTTTGAGCAACTACTTACTGAAGAAGCTTACCAAAAGCTTATTGGTTAATTTGACCAATTACCTCATCTAGAAAAATTACTGATGAGACAATATTTACGGATACCTCTATAAACTATTATGAAAACCTTAATTTGTGGTTCTATGGCTTATGACACCATCATGGTGTTTGAAGATCGTTTCCAGCATCATATTTTGCCAGAAAAAATTCATTCTTTAAGTGTGGCTTTTTTAGTCCCTACCATGCGTAGAGAGTTCGGTGGTACTGCTGGCAATATCGCTTATAACCTTAATTTATTGGGTGGTAATCCAGCCATTATGGCAACCGTTGGTCACGATTTCACTGAATATCAGAAACGTTTAGACTCTTTACGTATTTCCACTCAATATATTCAACAAGTTAACGATAATTTTACTGCCCAAGCGTTTATAACCACTGACTTAGATGACAACCAAATCACGGCTTTTCATCCGGGAGCAATGAATTTCTCTCATATTAATCAGGTAGAACAGGCTGATAACGTCAGTTTTGGTGTGGTTTCTCCAGACGGTAAGCTTGGCATGATTCAACACGCTAACTCTTTTTATCAACAGAAGATCCCTTTTCTCTTCGATCCGGGACAAGGTTTACCTATGTTCAATGGCGAAGAACTACTCAACTTCATTGAGCAAGCGAACTATTTTGCTGTCAATGATTATGAGGCCCAACTTCTAGTTGATAAAACCGGGCTATCAATTGAAGAACTAGCAAAAAAAGTAGATGCTGCTGTGGTGACTAGAGGTGCTGAAGGATCTACTATCTATACAGACAATGAGTTAATTCATATTCCAGCAGTAAGGGCTGATAACATTGTGGACCCAACAGGCTGTGGTGATGCTTATCGAGCTGGGCTTATTTACGGCATTACACATCAATGGTCTTGGGCAAAAACAGGACGCCTGGCGGCACTCATGGGCTCAATAAAAATAGCTCATCGTGGTGGACAAAATCATAGCCTTACTACTAGTGAGATTGCCTCTCTATTCAATCAATATTTTAATTTGGATTTTTATACGTGATCCGTATAACGTCTACTATTAAGCTTGTTTTTGTCTCTTTTCATGTTGTACTTGGTGTCATAACTTGTACACTGGTTTTTCCTGTTTCATCAAAAAAAGTACGTTACGGCTTAATTAGAAAATGGGCACAGATTCTATTGTTTTATCTTAGAATCCGGGTTGAGAGGATAGGGGAGCTACCTAATTTTAGAAATCAAACCTATATCCTGACTTCAAACCATATTTCTTGGGTCGATATTTTTGTTATTCATTCTCTACATCCAGTTCGCTTTGTATCCAAGTCAGAAGTGAGAAGTTGGCCTATTTTTGGTTGGTTAGCCAATAAGTCTGGAACGCTTTTTTTAGAAAGACAAAACAGAAAAGCCACACATATGATTGGTAATGATATGGTTGTCGCACTCAGAGAAGGGGACTCATTAGGCTTGTTTCCAGAGAGTACTACTTCTGATGGGCTACAAATCCTGCCCTTTAAGAGCTCTATGTTACAACCCGCTGTCAGTGAAAAAACCCCTTTTGTACCTATTGCGCTGCGCTACTATCTTGCCAATGGCAAGCTTAATCCTCATATTCCCTTTGTTGGCGATATGAATTTTGTCTCATCTCTATTTGGAGTATTAAAAAGCCCGCGAACCACTGTACGAGTTGCCATTGGGAACATCATCACTCCTGTCGATGTTCATCGACGAGAACTAGCTCAAATACTTGAAAAAGATACCCACACACTACTTCATGAAGTGCTTCAGTGACGCTTCAGCCTGGCAGTTAACTTGAAATAACTTTCTATCCTCCAAGCGTAAAGCGGTTAAACATCCTCCCCATAAACATCCTGTATCTAAAGCAAGAATAGTTGATTCTATATGAAGCCCTAAGGCTGACCAGTGCCCAAATACAATCGTATCTCGACTGGATTTTCTTTTTGGAAACTCGTACCAAGCATATAGATTCTTAGGCTTTTCTTGAATTTTCCCCTTAAAAGAAAAATCCATCTTTCCTTCTTTATCTATTAACCTTAATCGTGTCATGGCGTTGGTTATCACTCGTAAACGCTCCATACCACTTAATTTATCACTCCAAGAGGCTGGTTTATTACCATACATATGAATTAAAAAATCATGATATGTTTCGCTTCTTAATACGCTTTCCACTTCTCGCCCCAAAGAAAGGGCCTCTGTAATTGTCCATTGAGGAAGAAGACCTGCGTGAACCATAGTTACACCCTGATCATGATGAATCATTGGTCGTAATCTTAACCAATTCAATAACTCTTCTTTATCAGGAGCGGCTAATATGGGTTCCAGCGTGTCGCTACCATGGGCTTTTTGATAACCTCGAGCTACACACAACAAATGTAGATCGTGGTTCCCTAAAATAGAAATTGCACTATCACCAAGATCTTTTATAAAGCGTAATACTTCTAATGATTGTGGACCACGATTAACTAGATCCCCTACAAACCATAATTGATCTTGATTAGCACAAAAGTTAATCTTATCTAATAATTGTTGTAAAGGTGTAAAACATCCTTGTACATCACCAATAACGTAAATACTCATACGCTATTTAGCTGCAGCCACCATATAATCAACAGCAGCTTTAACCTCAGCGTCTGTTAAAGAAGGATTACCGCCTTTAGCAGGCATACTATTTTTACCGTTAATAGCACTGTGATATAAGATATCTATGCCTTGAGCTATTCTTGGTGCCCAGTCTTTTTTATTACCAAACTTAGGAGCACCTAACGCTCCAGAACTATGGCAACCAGTACAAATAGCATCAAATGTTTTTTTACCAACTAAAGTATTATCGTTACTAGCTACAGACTCTTTAGTTACTGATGATGTAGAAGCAGTATCAACAGTTTTATTTTGCGAACTATTTGCTGGTTCACTGGCGGCGGTAGCTTGCTTGGGGAGAGGAGTTATGACGACACTCGCTAATGGTTTAATTCTTTTTTCTATTTCTGTATTTGAGATATGCGGTTGTGGCTTTAAACTAAACACAAAATGTTGTAGGAATAAAACCACTACAACGCCTGCTGCTGTTAACAAAATACCTTTAACTACATTTAGAAAAGAAGAGTTTGTATTAGACATGATCTAAATCCATTGCGATATACTTTTTCATTATAGCTTCTTTGTATCTATTCAATAAAGAATATAAAATAGCACTATTCTATTAAGAATATATACGCTTCAATTTTAATTATAGTGCGCTCGTAGCTCAGTTGGATAGAGTGTTGGTTTCCGAAGCCAAAGGTCACAGGTTCGACTCCTGTCGAGCGCGCCATTTTCAGGATCAAAATAAGATCCTTACTTTATGCTAAAACCCACAAAAAAATATTTAATTATTTGTACATTAAGATTAGGAGATATTTTATTAAGTACTCCGATTGCCCATTCTATTCGCCAGCACGATCCCCATGCACAGATTGATTATTTAGTATTAAAAGGTAATGAAGGAATTCTTGAGGGTAATAGCATTATTAATAATGTCATTACATCCCCTCACCGTACTTCATTATTTAATAGAATAAAAGAGTATTTTTTTCTATGGAATAAATACGATGTGGCGTTAAGCCCTGTTTCCTCAGATAGAGCAAGATGGTATTGCTTTATATCAGCCAAAAAATCCTATGGCTTTTACAATGAACACACATCAAAATTATCCAAACATCTATTAACAGATAGTATTTTATTTGATGATTTAAACACTCATACAGTAATTCATGGACAAAAATTACTTTCTTTTTTAACTATTTCACCAAGTAACACTGTCGTCCCACCCTTTAAAGAACTAGATTTATCAAAATTTAATATTCACACTCCTTATTTTGTTATTCACCCATACCCTAAATTTAATTATAAGATGTGGGATAAAGCCAAATGGATTGAATTAATTAAATATATAAAACAAAAAAGCGTAGAAGTAATATTAACGGGAAGTTCAGACAAAAATGAACTTGAATATTGTCATGATATTCAGCAGGCAACAGGTAGCTTAAATTTAGCTGGCAAACTTTCTCTTGGAGAGGTAGGCGCTCTCATTAAAAAAGCAAATTGCTATATTGGACCAGACACTGGAATTACCCATATTGCCGCTGCTACCGGTACAAAAACTGTTGCATTATTTGGTCCAACCAATCCAGTTAAATGGGGTCCTTGGCCTATAGGTAATTTTTCAGGCAATCCTTGGGTGTTAAAAAACAATCCCTTAATAAACAATATTATTATTGTACAAGGTGAAAATGGCTGCGTACCATGTAATAAAGAAGGATGTGAGAACAACTTACTTAGTTTCAGTGATTGTATTTTGAATATATCAGTTGATCATATTAAAAATCTAATAATCTAGGTCATGAAATCTTATATTGATTTATCAATTTTAATACCTACTTATAAACGTCTAGTATTGTTAAATGAATGTCTTTTGTCTATTACAAAGCAAGAGGTAACGCCAAATGAAATATTAATTGGGAATGACGACTCATCAATGCTTCTATCACAAGAACAACTTAAAAAGAAATTTAATCTTCCCATTTTGGTTTTTAATCGAAAAATACCTTTAGGGCAATCAAGAAACGTTCAAGATCTAATAAGCAACTCTAATTCAACATGGTTGATGATTCTCCATGATGATGATCTACTACTCGAAAACTCCCTTAAGAATTTCTTTTCATATGTATCCCATGATAAGAGTATGGTTTATTTTGGGATGCAAAAATTGCTCACTAATAAAGGCTTACAAACAGATAAAGAAGGCGTGATTTTTAATAATCAATTTAAGAGAAATAGTACTTTAAATGATATGAGTACCTTTGACATAGTTTTAAATCAATCAGTACCAAGCAATGGTTTCATCATTAATACTAATACTGCCAAGAGTATTGAATATACATATAACATTAAATTTAGTAATTATGGATTGATTAAAGACGCTTGTGATTATGCATTCACGTGGAAATGCTTTAAACATAATTTAAATTTTAATTTTGTACCTTTATTTACTACTGCATATAGAATTACTGAGGGTAGTGTATCAAACTCAAAAAATGTAACAATATTAGAATCTTTTCTTGTTGAACTTGATATTTTTTTGAATTTTAATTTAATTAAATCGCTCAAAATTTTTATAAAAAAGAAATTAAACAAAAGATATACTAAAGCACTTAAGACATGTATACGTATAAAAAACTGGAAATTACTTTATCAATTAATTTTACTTAAACTCAAATCTTAATTTTAGTATTTAAAGTAGATTGATTTATTTGTTCTTTTATATTATTAGAAGTTAAAGGTGCCAACAAGCCTGCCATCATAAAACTATAAAACATAATCATATATTTAAATAAAATAACCATATCAGAAAAACCTGAAACTATTTGTGTTATCAAAAAGATAATTAGTATAGTTGCGTTTTTTCTAATTAAAAAATCATGTTTTATTTTCTCGATGATTCTCAGAGATTGTACTAAGGGAACAATAAAGCATATTAAATAAATTATTAACCCAAATATTCCATACCACACTAACAAAGTTAATAGTTGATTATGAAAATGGGTTAGATAAACATACTGCAATGTATATTTAGAAGAAAAAGCTAATAATTCAGGATTGCTTAAGATATGACCAAACCCTTTAATACCCCATCCATACCAATTTTCATGACATATTAAAAACCAGCCTATACGATAAAAAGTAATTCTTAGCCCAACAGATGTCTCTGGAGCAATACCTCCCGACCAAGGATAACTTCTAATTTCATTATAAAGCTCAATTAATCTAGAGGATACATCATGATTAAATTCAAATAAGATAATTACAATTGCTAATATAAAAACTGGTGTGATAAAGAAAAAATACTGTTTTACACTTCTTCTGTTCAACCATAACAAAATCATGGGAATTATCAAAACATTAATCCAACCAGTTCTACTCTCTGTTTTTATGGAAATATAAAATCCCACTAATATTCCAATAACTTTTAAAATACTAAAAAATGAATACCTATATGGTGATAAAAAAAATGTAGATAAAAGAATTAAACTCATAGAAATAATAATTTCTCCATAATAAACTGGATGAAGAAATAAATCTGTAAATCTATTTGTACCGTATTGAGTGTCTAAAAAAAAATATTTTGTAGTTATTAAGGATAAAAATAAAGATATTGGTAAAACTATTTCTAAAATTTTTGTGAAATCAATTTTTTTTTCGGATAAATATATTAGTATTGGTATAGCAAAAAGAAACCTTAAACTATCTAAATACTCATGAAAATTCCATGCCCATCGAAATAATTGTGTTATAAAAATTGTGAGCGGATAAATCAAAAATATCATTAGTGAAGCTTTATTTTCTTTCCAATTAAACAATATTTTCTTTTTTTGTGTTATTAATCCTATTAAGGAAAGTAAGGAGATTAGTTTATAGACCTCTCCAAATAATTTTTCATACGAAAAGAAAACTACTGGAGCAAGACAAACCAGTATATAAATCCATAAAGATAAATTATTCTCCAAGAATTCTATTGGTATTAAATTCCCATAACTTTTTTTAGATATTTTCATTTACCTAGATAATTCATTAATTTTTCAAAAAAAATATCTTTTTTTATTAGCATAATATTCGCAGTTTTGTCTGCAACACCATATGATACTTTTACTTCATTATCTAAAATGTCCATTCCCGCACAAAATTCAATTCCCTTTTTTTCAAAAATAAATTTTTCACTAGATAAAATAGTACTAAATGAAGCATCTAAAACATGTAGTTGATGATAAAAAATAACTTTGTTTTTTTTATATTTTTCTTTATTAGTTAATTTTAAAAAAATTTTTTTTAAAATATTTATCTTTTTTCTATGATGAGAAATAAATATAAACCTATCATCGTATTTTAGCGCTGTTGATGACCCTGAAATAAAACTTTTTTGCTTTCTATATTTAGATTTAAAAATCAATTCTAATTTATTATCTTTATATAAGTATATCTCTAAAGGATCAATTTTATAAACAAAATATAAATCGTTATTTTTAATTAATGGTATCCAGTTTTTTTCTCTTTTCAAATTTTCAGGTGATGCAATAACTTGAAAATTCTCTAATTTATTTTCTACAATCTTTGCTATACACATTGTATTTATAAACTGATTGTTTTCTATGTTTAAACCTGAAAATATTACCCATACTTCATCATTCCAGCAAAACAATCTTCCATCTTCAAGACCATAGCTACATTCTTTTCTATTTAGTATTATTTCTTCATCATCTATTCTTAAATAATTTTTAACGTTTAAATTTTCATCGTAATTTATTATCCAATTCTCAGAATAGAAAAAGCCGTTTCTATTTTTTTTGGTTTTATCTTCCTCTACAACTCTTACCAAGACCATTGATCCACCTTTAACTGAAATTAAAGATGGATTAAATACAGTCATATTTGTTGGAACTTCAATTTTTTTAATTTGATTTGGTATATCAATTAATTTCATGATTTACATATTCAATAATTTGATTTGTAGCATTACTTGTACTAATAGGTAATTCATTGATATTCACTTCTTTTTTTTCATTCCAGTTAATATAAATTTCATTTAGTTTTTCAACTATTGAATTAATATCTGTTGCATTTGAAATTAAACTTTTATATTTTGATAACAAGTTTTTAAATTGTTGATTTTTATTTATTATCGCGAATATTGGACGCTTAGCCCATAAATAATCATAAAACTTTGATGGGATATATTCTGCACAATCTTCTGTGTCTCCATGGATAATTAATAAATAATCCATTTCTTGCATTTTTATTTGTATTTGTTCTCGGCCTGATTTTTTTGTTTTAGGGTCATACTCTAAGCGTCCAATATCTATAAAATACTTTTCCAATTGATTTTCAGTTATAAATTTTTTTGCATTGGTATCTATATGACCACCGTAGCATTCTATTTTGAAATGATTTGCAATATCCAAACTCTCTTCTTTTAACTTTAAGAATGCCTGAGCAAACCCTTTTAAAGTTCTTACATTAGATAATGATCCAAAATGTCCAATATGAATATATTGTGGATCTCTTTTATATTCTGCTGTAACTATGGGCGGTTCTGCGCCTGGTAAAATAACCTTTCCTTTGTCGCCAAGCTCAGGATGTCTTCTTTTGGCACTGAGCATCGCCTGATCAGTAAACCACCAAGCAAAATTGGCCTCTCTACAAATCATTCCCTCAAGTTTTGCCCAAAACTTTAAATTTCTAGTTTTTGGTACCGTTCCAGGAAACACCATAGGATCATGTATTTCTGCAATCCATGGTTTTTTAGTAATCCGTTTCAACCAAATACCTGCCCAATGAGCTGAATAGGCACCGCCTGTTGAATAAATTAATTCTGGATCAAATTTCTTAATTGCGATATATCCCCAAAATATGGCAGCAGGTGTCCATGACCATTGACTTTGTAGACCGATAATCAAACGCTCTATTAAAATTAAAGGAGAAAGAATAATGGATACAGGACCAGTTGTTAGTCTATAAAATAGACCACGCCCGTACTTTTGAGCAATCAAATGCCGTAAATCAAAACGTAATCCCGCAGGACCCCAAGGTAGAATTTGACGATGGTAAAAACGGGTATCTTTTTTTCCTGTGACAGCGCTTAATACGACAGGCTCTATGCCTTCTTCAATTAAATGAGGGATTTTGTCAGTTATAGTAAGGCTAGCTGCTCTCCCATCCATGTTAAATCCGTGGGAGAGTATTAGCCATTTACGTTTTATCATTCTTCGCCTCGTTGAGAGGCAAGTTTTACTCCAAGTTGTTTTAATTTACGATATAAATGTGTTCTTTCTAAGCCAACTCTTTCAGCCACACGCGACATATTGCCCGATTCATTTTGTATATGATATTCAAAATAGGCCTTTTCAAATAAGTCTCTGGCATCCCTTAAAGGCATATCAAAACCAATCATATTAAAATGATTTTTTTGCTGTCGATCAAAATCTGAGGAGATTTTTATGACATCCTCAGAAACAATATCTGTGCCTGTTGTTGTTAAAGCCAGTGTACGAATAGCATTGGTTAGGGCAGGGAGATTACCAGGCCATTGTAACTGTCTTAAGCTATTCAATGCAGAGGAGGTAAGTACTTTATGAGGAATTTCCCCTGCCTCAATTAACCTACCCAATATTGCTGCAGCAATATCTGGTATATCTTCTGCATGATCTCTTAAAGGAGGGATAGATAGTGTTAATTGTGACAGTCTAGTTATCAATTCAACATCAATAATATTTTCACTAATTAAGTTACCTACCGTCATACTAGAGGCACAAATTAATCTTACATGATGTTTTTCTAACTTTCCTAATAACTGACTTAATCCCTTTTGTTCAGTCTTAGTTAAATTCTTTATTTCTTGGATAAAAATAATACCGCCTTGGCACTCATTCAAAGGCTCGAAGGGATTGTCAGTTAGCCAGTTATTCGAGTCGGGTGCAAACCACGGAGTATTAGGCTGATGAAGATAACGCGCTGCAAGTTCAGTGCCACAACCCACCTCACCAACTAATAGTAATGGTGCCAATCTGTTTGAAACCTGATCTAAACGTCGTTTTAACTCACTAACAACGGCCCCTTTACCAAGCTGTAACATTGATAAATCTGGTCTATATTGGGTTTCGCCTTTACGTAACGCTTTTTCTACTGTAGCTAGTAGTTTAGGTAATGTAATTGGTTTTTCTAAAAAATCCACAGCACCTATTCGTGTGGCTTCCACTGCAGTATCTACCGTCGCATGCCCTGACATCATAACCACAGGCATGGTTAATTGACCTAAACCTACCCATTCACGCAATAAAGTAATACCATCCATTTCTGGCATCCAAATGTCCAGTAATACTAAATCAGGTCTTGTGGTTTGCCTTAATTGTTTGGCTTCTAATGCATTTGCAGCCAAGGTTATTTCATAACCTTCATCGGACAGAATTTCTGACAATAACTCTCTAATACCAACTTCATCATCTACTACTAAAATATGATTCGCCATTACACTTTCTCCGCTACAGGAAAACTAATGCTTACTTTCGCACCACCTGTATCTAAATTACCTGCCTCAATATTACCTTGATGTTCTTCAACTATTTTTTTTACTATCGCTAATCCCAGTCCCGTTCCCTTAGTTTTAGTCGTCACATACGGTTCAAATATTCTTGTTAAGAACTCTTCTGAAAAACCAGGGCCATTATCGCTAATTGTTAAAATAACTTTATTATCCTGTGCTCTAGTTATTATAGTAACTTTTGGATGGCTATGGTCCTGCAATGCATCCAACGAGTTTTGCACTAAATTATGAATTACCTGCCTTAAACGATTTAAGTCCCCCTTAATTTCAGGCAAATTAGAAGCTAACTGTAAATGAATTTGTTCTCCATTTGATTCATATAAACCCATTATCTCTTGTATTAAATTATTTAAATTTAATACTGTATTTTTAGTTGCTGAAGATCTAGCGTATTCACTAAAGTCATTAACCATATTTTTTAATGCATCAACTTGGTTTACTATGGTTAGAATTCCTCTGTTTAGTAACTCCTGTTCTGCCTGAGGCAATTTATCAGTAAGTTTTAACCTTAATCGTTCTGCTGACAACTGAATAGGCGTTAATGGGTTTTTAATTTCATGTGCAAGTCTTCTTGCTACTTCAGCCCAAGCAGCATCCCGCTGAGCTTGAACCATTCTTGTTATATCATCAAATACTAAAACATAATCGCTGTTATTTCCACCAGGCAACCTTGATCCTCTAAAGTGTATTTTTTTCAGTCCACTTTTAGTTTTAAAATCAATATCGCCATCCCAAGTAAAGTCATTGGCTTCTCTAAAGCGCTCCTGAATATACTGACTTAACTCTGTTAACTCGTTTATAAAGCGACTCCATTCTTGAATAGCAATATCACGCACTCTAATTAAACGAATACCTAATATCTCATTTGCGCTCACATTAGCGCTTTTTAATTGAAAGTGTTGATCTAATACAATCACACCAGTAGAAAGATTGGAAAGAATGTTTTCTTGGTATTGTTTAGCTTCTGTCAATTTTTCCTGTGCACGTTCTCTGGCTTCAGAAGTATCCTTTAACTTTTCTGTCATAGTGTTAAAAGATTCCGTTAACATACCAAGTTCATCATTACTAATAACGGGTATTTTTCTGCTGTAGTCACCCAAGCCAATTACTTTGGTAATTTCAGCAAGAAGACCTAATGGTGCACTAATTTTCTCTGAAATAATAAATGCAGAAATAATTGCGCTTAACATGCTTAATAATAAAACAAGCGACAAATTCAAGGCATAAATACGTTTTAATCCATCACGAGCTAATAATAGTTCCTGATAACCACGGTAGGCTGCTTCAACATTATCAGCTTCTTGTGCGAGTTCTTTTGATATGGGTTGAATAACTTGCAGAGCTCTTAAGTTTTCTTCAAAAGAAATAGTATTAATAGGGACAACTACTCTTAAAAACTGTCCTTTTCCCGGACGACTCTCAACCATTTTATAAGGGCGTTGTGTTCTTATTTGGTGAATGATATTACTACTAGTTGGTAGAGCCTCTGGTACTAACGCATCATTTTGAGCGCTTGAAAAAGACAACACAGAACCTGCTTTTGAAAAAAGGGTGGCCTCTTGTACCCCATATTGCTCTCTTAAATGATAGAGCATAGTCTCTTCATCAATAATTGATGCATCAGACAATTGCAAAGCCATATTTTCTGCTTTCTGTGTTAAATCATTGAGCAAGGTATCGTAAGTGGTGCGACCCAGATCAAGCCCTGAGGTCAATGCCTTATCCACATTCACATCAAACCATGATTCAATACTATTTGATAAAAATTTAACAGAGACTCCATACACCAAGGTGCCTGGAATAATTGCCATTAATACAAAAATCATTAATAACTTTAGCGTTAACTTTGAACCAAAAACACGAGCACGTATTTTTTTATAAAGTAACAGTAGTTGTACTAAGATGAGTAATATCAATACCAAAGCAACACCTGCGCCAATGGCCAGTAAACGCGGATAGTTTTTAGAAAAGAGCGACGTGTTACCCGTCGCTTCTGATAACAAATACAGTAATACCACGCCAAAGATAGCGGAGATAATAAGAACCCATTTTAACCATGAAAAACTGGCTGTTTTTTCTGCCTTCATGGTTTTATTATCCATTGATATTGTTTAGAAGAAAGAGTCCAGTCACTATTAGCGATGGCATCAATTTGAAATGGTTTGGGTAACTGAGACACGTCTAGCTTTAATTGAAGTGTAGCTTGGTAAGTTTCATTTTTTTTCAATAAATTAGGTTCACCTAAAGACCAATTACTAATTTGTCCCACTGCTTGTAAGGCTTCTGATAACGAATCATATGAAACATAAACAGGTCCTAGATAAAATCGATATGTACGAGTTAAGGGATTAAAGGTGAGTTTTCGATCTTGTTGAGAAGAATATACTTTTTTATCGAACCAATACCACCTTGATTGAATCACATCGCAATTTAAACTAAAAATGAGAGGAATACCACGATTTAACCCTTGTTCAAGCGTGTTATTAAGTTGAATCGTGTAGCGTGCACTAATAATTCCCTGTTGAGAGTCTACAGTAACAGTAGACGAATCAATAGTAATACCCTCTGCCCAGCTATTCAGTGCAAGACCTGTTAATAGTATTATAAAAAACAGTTTAATTTTTTTGGCATACCGCATAGTAAAATCCATCGTGGAAACTATCGGGTTTTATAAAGCTTTCTTGTTCTGATCCGCTATTTAATTGCTTTGCATCTGTGTGTTTTTTTAAAAATTTTTGTATTTGTTCACTGGTTTCTTCTTTAAAAATTGAACAAGTTACGTATACTAATTTTCCCTGAGGTTTTAATAAAGGCCATAAATTATTTAGCAGTGCTTCTTGTTCTGCTACTAACTGAGATATATCACTTTCTCGCCTTAACCATTTTATATCAGGGTGTCGTCTCACCACACCTGAACCCGTACAGGGCGCATCTAATAAAATACGGTCAAATTGTACGCCATCCCACCAACTATTAATATCGCGTGCGTCTACTGCTTTTATACTAAGTCGAGGTGTGCTTAATTTTAATCGTTTTATATTGTCCCAGATGCGCTGCAATCTATCCTCTGATTTATCTAGAGCCAGTAATTCAATGGATTGTCCATGCTCGAGTAAATGACAGGTTTTGCCCCCTGGTGCTGCGCAGGCGTCTAAAACACGAGCTTGAGAAAATAAATCAATATAATTTAAAGCAAGTTGAGCCGATGCGTCTTGAATTGAAACCATACCCAAATCAAAACCCGGTAATTTATCTACGGAACAAGGTGTTGCAAGAATAATCGCTTCGTTGTTCACCCAAACCACATCTATGTGAGCTTCATTCAATTTTTTCACATACTCTTCAACACTACATTGCCGTGTATTTACTCTTAATGTGAAAGGGGCTCTCTGTTGAGCTTCTTTTAATATATCCTCCCAAATTAATGGATATTGATGTTTTATTTTATTAATCCACCACTGTGGGTGGTTGTAACGCGCTTCTTCGTTCTGTTGTGCTACTTGTATAAATCTATCTTTTTCTCTCAAAAAAGTACGTAATACAGCATTAACAAAGCCTTTTAAAGCAATATGATCAAGCTTAGCAGCGGTATTCACAGCTTGAGAGACGATAGTAAAAGCATCGTCATTGGTATAGAGAAGTTGGTAGAGTGCAATTAATAATAAATTTTCTATAAGTTGCGAGGGATATTTTTTACATAGTTTCTTTACTATAAATTTCAGCTGCCAACCATAACGCAATACACCGTAAGTATAGTCTTTTACGGCACCTAAATTAACCTCTCTTAATGTAAGTTCCTTTTCTGCCAATAATAGTGCTTGATCAATGTTTTTCCCTTGAAACACGTACCATAAAACCCATACTGCTAAACGTTGATTCTCTTCCATCATTGACCTAATATTTCACCTAGTTGTAATGAATGGCCTCGTAAAAATTCATGACTTTGCAGTGCCTTTCCACCTGCGATTTGCAACACTTTTATATTTAACTTTCCTTTTCCACAGGCCACTTCTATTCCATCCTGCGCCTTAATAATAGTTCCTGGTTGAACTTGAGTGTCACTCTCTATGACTTCTGCTTGATATATTTTTAATATATTACCGTGATGTAAGGTTTTAGCTACCAAATGGGGTTGCCATGCTCTAATTTGTCTATCTATTTGAGTGGCGGTTTGAGTCCAATTAATCATGGTCTCTTCTTTAGTAATTTTATGGGCATAAGTGACTCCCTCTATCGGTTGGGGAAGACTTTGAATGGTATTGTTTTTGAGTTGGGATAACACCTCTTTTAAGCCTTTAATACCTAAAAGAATTAATTTATCGGTCAATGTTTGACCTGTGTCTTGATTGGTTATGGCACAAGGATAAATGGCTAACATATTTCCTGTATCTAACCCTTCATCCATTTGCATGATGGTTACCCCTGTTTCTTTATCACCCGCTTCAATAGCCCTTTGTATAGGTGCAGCACCACGCCAACGTGGCAACAACGAGGCATGAACATTAATACAACCCAGGATTGGTATAGATAAAATACGCTTGGGGATAATTAAGCCGTATGCCACCACAATCATTAAATCACATTGTAGATTTTTTATAAGCTCAATGACTTCGTCATTTTTTAAATTATTTGGTTGATATACTGGTATGCCGTGGGCTAAAGCCACAGTTTTTGTGGGGCACGCAGTTAACTTTTGGCCACGTCCTGACGGCCTATCAGGTTGCGTGAAAACAGCAATGGGAACAATATTTGCTTCGATTAACCCTTGAAGATGAACACTAGCAAACTCAGGCGTACCACAAAAAATAATTCGCATTACAAGGTTTCTCTAGCACGTTTTTTTAATTTGGTCTTTATGCGGTTTTGTTTCAATAAAGAGAGATACTCGACAAATACCTTACCATCTAAATGATCTATTTCATGTTGTATACATACAGCCAACAACCCTTCTGCCTCTAATTCAAAACTTTCTCCCTTTTCATTCAAGGCGTTTACTTTTATTTTTTTTGCTCTTGTCACTTTGTCATAAATACCCGGAACAGATAAACATCCTTCCTCATTAACTGCTTCTCCTTCTTTTTCAACAATGACGGGATTTATAAATACACGCAAGTCATTTTGTTCAGGTGATACATCAATCACAATAATTCGTTCATGTACATTTACTTGAGTGGCAGCTAAACCAATACCTGGTGCTGCCCTCATGGTTTCTGCCATATCGTGAACTAATGTTTTGATTCTCTCATCTACTCTTAAGACGGGTTTGGCTACGGTATGAAGTCTCTCATCAGGATAATGAAGTATTTGTAGTAATGACATATATAAAGTATAAAAACATGAAGTAGTAATTATGAATTATAGCTTTTCCTGTTTATTGCGCCTATTTTAAAAACAAATAATGGATTTTTATAAGAATTTAACAAATCCTTAAGGGTAACTAATGATAAAATTTTGGAGAATAATAATCATTTTATAACAAACTATTCAACCTATTGATTTTAATAGAATAATTCTTTTATTTTCATTTATTTACGATTTATAGTTGTTTTTTTAAGGCAAAAATTTATTACCTCATGATAGGATAAAAACAGTAAAGCTGTTTAATAACCATTTATTTTTTGATTTTTTTAATAAAATCAATTAGTTGCGTTTACCGCTTCATTTTATTTACTTTAACGATAGGGCGGTTATAACATGGTTGATATATTGATTTTTGTATATGAGAATTTTTTTACGAGTGGTATTTACCCAAGTAATACCACTCTTCAAACCAGACTTTTCGCCGCTGGTTTTAATGAAAAAGAAGTTAACTTGGCTCTAGATTGGTTTGATCACTTAGATCAATTATCTAATCAATCTGGTAATAGTCAACCTAATGAAACTATTCGTTGTCTTCACGCACATGAACAAGAAAAGATCTCTGCTTCAGTGTGGGGATTTTTGTTATTTTTAGAACAAAACAGTATTATCTCTGCGATTCAGCGAGAATGGGTTCTCAGTAGTCTTATGTCACTAGATGTCAATGAAATTGATGTTGAACGCGTAAAATTAATTACATTAATGATTTTATGGCGCCAAGGACAATCTTCAGAGACGTTACTATTGGAAGAACTTCTTCACGAACATGAATTTTTACTCCATTAATTATTAGAATTTATCCGTGAGTACACAATTATTAATTGTCGAGTCGCCCTCGAAAGCAAAAACATTAAAAAAATATCTTGGCCCAGATTTTGAAATTTTGGCGTCCTACGGCCACGTGCGTGATTTAATACCGAAAACAGGTGCCGTGGATCCTGATCAACACTTTGCCATGAAATATCAATTGGTAGAGCGCAATGAAAAGCATCTTGATCAGATACTTAAAGCTGTAAAGAACGTTGATTCTGTCTTGCTTGCCACTGACCCGGATCGGGAAGGAGAGGCCATTGCTTGGCATTTGGCGGAAATCATTCGCTCTAAAAAAGGCTTAAATAATAAGCCCTTAAAACGCGTAGTATTTTATGAAATTACCCAAGGCGCTGTGAAACAAGCGGTAGCTAATCCTCGAGAAATATCAGAGTCTCTAGTCAATGCACAACAAGCAAGACGTGCATTGGACTATCTTGTTGGTTTTAATCTATCGCCTTTATTATGGAAAAAAATTCGCCGTGGTTTGTCAGCTGGGCGTGTACAAAGTCCTGCTTTACGTTTGATTGTTGAGCGTGAAAACGAGATTCGTGCTTTTACCAGCAAAGAATACTGGAGTATTCATCTTGACAGTCACAAAGATGGACAAAGTTTTAGCGCTAAACTCATTCAGTTTGCTGATAAAAAAATCAATAATCTTGATATAGATTCTGAAGTTAAACACAAAGAGATTATTGATCAACTAACTAGTAGTAATGGCAAAGTCAGTCGCGTTGAAAAGAAAAGAAAAAATAGACATCCAGCGCCTCCATTTACTACCTCTACATTACAACAAGAGGCTGTAAGAAAATTAGGTTTTACTACTGACCGCACCATGAAAGTTGCACAGCAACTTTATGAAGGTATCGATATTGGTAGTGGAGCTGTTGGATTAATCTCCTACATGAGAACTGATTCTGTGAATCTCTCTCAAGAGGCATTAAACGATATTCGTGGTCATATTAAAGAGCAATTTAACGCTGAGTATCTTCCTGAAAAACCCAACTTTTATGCCAATAAATCAAAAAACGCTCAGGAAGCCCATGAGGCAATTAGACCTACTTCGATTGCTCGTACACCTGCTAATGTTAGAGAACATTTAACACCTGATCAATTTAGACTATATGAAATGATTTGGAAACGCACCGTTGCCAGTCAAATGACACAAGCCCAATTTGATACGGTGAGTGTTGATATTTCTGTTAATGAGGGTAAAGCCCTATTTAGAGCCACAGGGCAAACACTTGTCTTCCCTGGGTTTATTGCTGTTTATCGCGAAGATTTAGATGAAGAAACACAAAACAATGCCGATGATGAAGCTCGTTTACCTGTGTTAGAAGAAGGTGAGATCGTTGCTATTGATCGAATTTGGGGTGACCAACACTTCACCCAACCCCCACCGCGTTATACAGAAGCAAGCTTAGTTAAGGCTTTGGAAGAATTTGGTATAGGTAGACCTTCCACCTATGCCAGTATTATTAGCACCTTAATTAATCGTGATTATGTGTTACTAGATAAAAAACGCTTTACCCCCACTGATGTCGGTGAGGTAGTGAATAAGTTTTTAACAGAACACTTCACGCGCTACGTGGATTACGACTTTACCGCAAAACTTGAAGATCAATTGGATTTGATTTCTGAAGGAAAGCTTGAGTGGCTTCCTGTCATGGATGAGTTTTGGCGTGATTTCTCTAAACAAATTGAAGATAAAAGCCAAGTTTCTCGCGCTGAAGTAACGCAAGAAGCGTTAGATGAACAATGTCCGCAATGTGGGGCACCTCTTGTTGTGCGTCTTGGTAAAAGAGGTAAATTCGTTGGCTGTAGCGCTTATCCGGAATGTAACTACACGCGCAACGTAGATAATGGTGTTAATTTATCTGAGCCAGTATTATTAGGTGAACACCCGGTTAAAAAACAATCTATTTATTTAATGAACGGGCCATACGGACCCTATGTTCAGTTAGGTGAAAGTTCTGAAGAGAATAAAAAACCAAAACGTGTTTCAATACCAAAAACCATTTCGTTAGAACAGTTTTCTATTGAACAAGGTATTCAGTTAATTGATTTACCTCGTGAACTGGGTTTACACCCTGAATCAAATAAGAAGGTAACTGTTAATATCGGTCGTTTCGGTCCCTACATTCAATATGACGGTGGCTTTAGATCAATACCCAGAGGGGATGATATTTTTTCCATCTCTCTCGAGCGTGCCCTAGAAATTCTTGCCCAACCCAAATCTCAGGGTCGTGGCGCACTCAAAAGCTTGGGTAATCATCCAGATGACAATGAGCCCATTGGTGTGTATAGCGGCCGCTATGGTCCGTATGTTAAACACGGTAAGGTGAATGCTACATTACCTTCAGGAACAGACCCTGAATCTGTAACACTAGAAGAAGCTATAGTACTGTTAGCGGAAAAAGCACTTAAACCTAGTTCTGCTAAGAAAAAAACTACAAAAAAAACAACTAAGGCAACGACAGCCAAGAAAACGACTACAAAAAAAACAACCACAAAGAAAGCCAGTACTAAGAAAGCCAGTACTAAAAAAATAAAAGCTAAAGAGTGAGATTAACCCACCAATAGTTTTAATTTACTTCTTAATATATCGTAGTAATAAAGTAAGCTTCTATCAGGTTCCCGCAGAACTATACCTTCTGCGGGCTGACCACGTCGTAAATAATGACGATCAAAAGTGGTTTGTGTAATTCCCCATTTTTTTAGAAATTGCTTTCTACCATCGTTTCTTACCACTTTGCCAGTGGATTTAGACATGAAATGGTAAACTCTACTTTGTCCCACACCAAGAAATATACGACATCCCGCTTGCCACATTTTCATAGAAAAATCATTGTCACTACTCATTCCAGGAGAAAATTCTTCACTGTAACCGCCAACCTTGTCCCACCACTGTCTATGTACTACGCAGGGCGGCCAAGTGGCACCGTACCAGTCTTTTTTATAATATTGAAGAGAGGTTTCAATGAGTTTCTTTTGATCTAAGGTTTCAGGAGATAAGCCACAATTGCTCACAATTACACAGGGATTTCTAGTTTCACGTGGTTCAATCATCGTTCCTGATAACATGAATGCGTTGGTATTAAGTTGTTTAATAACATTAAATAGCGCGCTATCCCAGTTAGGGCATACCACCATGTCGTCGTTTAGATAAACAATATAAGGAGCATTTGCTTGTTGAACGGCTATATTCAAAGCTCGACAAATACCAATATTCGTCTCTGAATAGGTAAACTTAAAGGATTGGTGTTTTAACCAGTCAACTGTCCCATCACTTCCTTCATTGACATGAATAACTATTTCATAAGGAATGGTAGTGTTCTGTTGAATGGCAGTGATACAGGATTGTAATAATGACAGGTTATTCCAAGTGGGGATAACTATAGAAAAAATAGTCTCCCCATTGTTTGATCCATTAGATGTCAAGATTGGTCACGCCCAAGGCATTGGATTCAATAAATTGACGACGCGGTTCAACTTCATCCCCCATTAAGGTTGTGAACACTTCATCTGCGCGTATCGCATCTTCAATTTGTACCCTAAATAGTCTTCTCACCTGCGGGTTCATGGTGGTTTCCCATAATTGCTCGGGATTCATCTCACCGAGACCTTTGTAGCGTTGAATTGATAAATTACGTCTTACATCAGCTAAGAGCCAATCAAGCGCTTCTTTAAAGGAATACACTTTAGCTGATTTTTCTCCACGAATAACCGTTGACTCTTGATTATTCATGCCAATTAAAAAATCACCTGTTTTTCTTAGTTGAGCGTAATCTCCACTATTTAGGAAATCTTGTTCTAAATAACTAATATGGTAGTTACCATGTGACAAACGAGTCATCATTAAACGCCATTTATTATGACGGTCGTCATAATTAACTGTTACCTCAACCCCTTTTGTGAGTAAAGTTTTGGATAACAATTGAGCGGCGTTTTTTGTACTGTCTTCAGTACTAAAATCTACAACTGGGTTAACCATTAAGGTTTCTAAAACCTCAGTGTCAATTACCCTTCCTAAACGAGTAATAATTGCTTGAGCCAATAAATACTCTCTAGCCACTTCCTCAAGAGCACTAGCGGTTAAACTTCCCTGAGGATGATTAATTGAAGCAGATTCAAGTGCTTGAGTGAGTAAATATTGGTTTAACTCTAACTCATCTTTTAAATATTGTTCTGATTTACCGTGTTTAACCTTATATAAAGGAGGTTGAGCAATATAAACATGTCCGCGTTCAACCAACTCGGGCATCTGACGATAAAAGAAAGTCAATAATAAAGTACGAATATGTGATCCATCCACATCCGCGTCAGTCATGATAATAATGCGATGATAGCGAAGTTTTTCAGGATTATATTCATCCTTACCAATTCCTGTACCCATCGCAGTAATAAGAGTCACAATCTCTTGCGAAGAAATCAACTTATCAAAACGTGCACGTTCAACATTCAAGATTTTTCCTTTTAAAGGTAAAATCGCTTGAAATTTTCGATCACGTCCTTGTTTTGCAGATCCTCCTGCGGAGTCTCCCTCTACCAAGTAGAGTTCACATAATGCCGGATCTTTCTCCTGACAATCTGCCAGTTTTCCTGGTAAACCCAATCCATCTAGCGCCCCTTTTCTGCGTGTCATCTCTCGCGCTTTTCTGGCTGCTTCACGGGCACGTGCTGCATCAATTATTTTACTTACAATAATTTTTGCTTCATTGGGATTTTCGAGAAGGTATTCTGATAGTTTTTGAGCAACCACCTCTTCAACAACCGGCCTTACTTCAGAAGAAACTAGTTTTTCTTTAGTTTGTGAAGAAAATTTAGGATCAGGCACTTTTACAGAGAGAACACACATTAATCCTTCACGCATGTCATCGCCTGTGGTTTCTATTTTTGCCTTTTTAGCAAGTTCATTATCTTCAATATATTGATTTAATGTACGGGTCATTGCTGCTCTTAGAGCAGTCAGATGCGTGCCCCCATCTCGTTGAGGGATATTATTGGTAAAACATAAAACAGATTCTTGATAAGAATCATTCCATTGCATAGCCACTTCTACACCAATCCCTTCTTTTTCTCCTTGAGCATGAAAGATGGAAGGGTGTAATACCGTTTTATTTCTATTTAAATAATCAACAAATCCTTTCACGCCACCAGAGAAAGAAAAGTTTTCTGTAGTTCCTGTACGGTGATCTGTTAATACAATACTAACGCCATTATTTAAAAAGGACAGTTCTCTTAATCTTTTCGCTAAAATATCGTAATGAAATTCAATTAAACCAAACGTTTCTACGCTTGGCATGAAATGAACCTCTGTTCCCCGATCTTTTGTCTCACCAATAACATCAAGTGGTGCCACAGCGTCACCATCTTTGAACATCATTTGATGGACTTTTCCATCACGTCTAATAGTAAGTTTTAACCAAGTAGACAGGGCGTTAACAACAGATACCCCCACACCATGAAGACCACCGGAAATTTTATAGCTGTTTCCATCAAACTTACCACCCGCATGAAGAACCGTCATAATTACCTCAGCGGCAGAACGACCTTCTTCAGGATGAATATCTGTTGGGATTCCGCGCCCATTGTCAGAAACGCTAATGGAATTATCCAAGTGGATGGCTACATTTATTTCATTACAGTAACCTGCTAGCGCCTCATCAATGGCATTATCCACTACCTCAAATACCATGTGATGTAAGCCCGTTCCATCATTGGTATCGCCAATATACATGCCAGGTCTTTTTCTTACTGCTTCAAGACCTTTCAATACCTTAATATTCTCTGATGTATATGTTTCAGGGATTTTTTTATCTGATTCCACTCTTATAGACCTTAATAAATTTTGACTTAGATTCTCATTGGCATGACCACATACTTAAATTGGTCACCTTGACTTGGGTCAGTAATTAACATGCTGCTATTTGCATCTCCAAACGAACAAGTCACTTTATCATGGGTTAAATGATTCAACACATCTAACAAATAAGAGATGTTAAAACCGATATCTAATGCCTCTTGTTGATAATCAATATCGATTTCTTCTTGCGCTTCTTCCTGTTCATTATTTGTACATACAATGGCTAAACAATTTTTTGAAAGTAATAATCTAACGCCACGTATTTTTTCGTTAGATAAAATAGATGCTCTTTGAAGAGATTGCAGTAAATCAACTCTATCGAGAGAAATGTGTTTTGCATAATTAACTGGTATTACACGTGTGTAATCAGGGAATTTACCATCAATCACTTTGGAAACCAGTTCTATATCAGCAAATTCAAAAACAACCTGATTTTCTCTTAAGGTCATTTTTACCAAATCATCTGTTACTGATAACAGTTTTATTAACTCAGAAACCGTTTTTCTAGGAAGAATCAATTCAATTTTGTCATGGTGTTCAGAAATTTTTTCTGTGGCATAACTTAACCGGTGGCCATCTGTTGCTACAACTGTTAATTGATTTTCGTTTACAGAAATTAATGTACCGTTTAAATAATAACGTACATCTTGCATAGCCATAGCAAATTGAACTTTTTCCAACAATCCTTTTAATAACTTTTGCGATAAGGTAATGACTTTACCTGGCTCATTAACAACGCTAACTTGTGGAAAGTCACCACCAGGTAAAGTTTGTAAGCTAAAACGTCCTTTACCAGAACGAACTGTTAATCGATTGTCTTTTGCCTCAAAGGTAATTACTGATTCAACTGGAAAGCTTTTTAAAATATCGTAGAGTTTTCTAGCTGATAACGTTAAAGAGGATTTTTCTATTACTTGCTCTGTTAAGGTCGATTTAGTTTTAACTTGAACTTCTAAATCGGTTGCGGTCATGTATAAATTGGTCCCTTCTGTCTCAATTAATACATTAGACAAAATGGGGAGGGTATGTCGTCTCTCAACAATACCAATTACAGATTGTAGAGGTTCTAATATTCTGTCACGTTGACTTCTAATAATAATCATTAATATACCTTAGTTAGTAATTAATAGGAGATGTAACTTTTAGTGGATAACCTATAAAAATACTTTTAAAACATTATTTTACGTTATTTAAAATCTTTGGGATAACTTAATTATTTCATGATGATATTTTGTGGATAAGTTAAAAAAAACCAAAAAATATCATTTTATTCACATTCTATTCACTTTTTATACCGTACTTATCCCTAGAGTTATTAACTACTCAAAATTTGCTGTAATGCTTGATAATCACGTTGAATAGTTTGGTCACTTGTACATAATTCCTGCATTTTTCTACACGCATGAAGCACTGTTGTATGATCTCTTCCTCCGAAAGCTTCGCCAATATCAGGTAAGCTAAGTGAAGTAATATCCTTAGCTAAAGCCATCGCCATTTGTCTTGGTCTTGCTAGAGAACGTGTTCTTTTTTTAGAAAACATGTCAGCAACTTTAATTTTGTAATAATCGGCTACTGTTTTTTGAATGTTTTCTACTGATATTTGCCTATGTTTGAGTGCCAGTAGGTCTTTTAATGCTTCTTTGGCTGATTGTAATGTAATGGGTTCATTTTTAAAGCCGGAATAAGCCTGTACACGCTTTAAAGCACCTTCTAATTCTCTAACATGAGAGCGGATATGTTTGGCTATAAAAAAAGCCACATCTTCATTAAGCTCAATATGTTGTTGTTTTGCTTTATTAATTAGAATTGCGACACGCATTTCTAATTCAGGCGCTTCAACTGCTACAGTTAACCCCCAACCAAAGCGTGAAATTAACCGCTCTTCCATACCAACAATTTCTCTAGGGAAACTATCGCAAGCAATAATAACTTGTTTATGAGACTCTACCAGGGCATTAAAAGCAAAAAAGAATTCTTCTTGAGTTCTGGTTTTGCCACCAAAAAATTGAATATCATCTACCATTAATACATCCAGTGAATGATATTCTTTTTTAAATGCATCAAACGATTTATGTTGATAGGTTCTCACTACATCTGAAACATATTTTTCCGCATGCACATATTTAACACGCGCTTGCGGATTTCTCAGCAGTACTTCATTACCTATTGCTTGAATTAAGTGTGTTTTACCTAATCCAACACCACCATAGATAAATAAAGGGTTATAAGCCTGTCCTGGGTTTTCTGCTACTTGAATGGCAGCTGCACGTGCTAATTGGTTAGCTTTACCAGCAATAAAGTTATCAAATGTAAATTGCGGATTTAATTTGCTTGGGTAGGGTGTGCTAATCGGTTCTTTTACCGCAGCATCATTATTATCCGTGTTGGTTTTAATAATAGGTTTGGGTTCAAGACGTTGAGTGATAAGCACAACCTCATTAAATCCTTCTTTTTTAGCCAACTCTTCAATTTTTACCAAAAATCTATCTTTAATCCATTGCAGTACGAAACGATTATTAGCAACAATTATTAATTGTTCATTGGTTTCTTCTACACGCAAGGGTTCAATCCATGTTGCAAATTGTTGCTCAGGAATTTCTTGGCGAAATTGATTTTTTACTTGTTCCCAGAAAGACATTATATTATTGATTATATTGGTTATTTATTATATTTTTAGGAGAATTAACTTAATTCTAAACGAGTAGTTTACTCCTTTCAATTAAAGTTATCCACCGATATATTTTTACCTTGTGGATATATTTATCTTGACTAAAACCTAAATTTACGGTTTAATCGCGGGTTCTCTAATTAGTTTTGTGAGTTTTATCATGAAGCGTACATACCAACCTTCGGTTACCAAACGCAAACGTACACACGGTTTTCGTGTTCGCATGAAAACACGTGGTGGTCGTGCTGTTATAAATGCACGTCGTTCACGTGGACGTTCCCGTTTAGCTGTTTAACGGATGAATTGACTATCATGGCCAACGAAAAATCTTTCGTCGGCTGTGATTTCAATGCTGTTCTTGCTCGTCGTTGTGGCAAAAGAGGTAAACTATTTCGTTTGTTTGCTTTACCTAACGGACTTGACTATGGTCGTTTTGGACAAACAGTTGCTAAAAAAATATGTCCTAAAGCTGTTTCTAGAAATTATATGAAGCGTGTTACTCGACAGCTGTTTAGAAAACATGCGTCAGATCTGATGGGATTAGATGTGGTGTTAATGCACCAAACTCCCTTTACTTCTTTTACTTATAACGATGTGGCTTTAGAGTTTGAATACTTAGTAAAAGCTATTCAATCATGTCGCGACTTATCCAGTATTTAATCCGCTTTTACCAATGGACTATTAGTCCTTTTTTGGGAAGATCATGCCGATTTGAACCCAGTTGTTCACAATTCGCCTATGAGGCGCTTGAACGTCATGGTATGATCAAGGGCGGTTTTTTATCAATTAAACGTGTTTGCCGATGCCATCCATGGCACCCCGGCGGATATGACCCTGTTCCTTGAGAGAAAATTCATGCCAATGCAACGAATGATTCCTTTATTAATTTTTATTTTTTCAAGCTTTATGCTGTGGAATGCTTGGCAGCAAGAACATGCGCCAAAGCAAACTACTTCAGCACAAATTCAGCAAAAGAACACGGTTACTTCTACAGTTCCTGCAAGTAATACGGTTCCTGCTAACAATCAATCAGCTGGTGTGACGCAGCTTAATACGCTTAACTTAACTAATATGAAACAAGGTGAAAGAGTTAAAGTTAGCACAGACCTGTTTCAAGCTGAATTTGATACTGTAGGCGGGGATCTAAGACGTTTGAAATTGTTAAAGCAACTCACAACAGGGGATGATCCTGGTAAGCCCCTTGAGTTATTTAATGACGTTGGCACCATCCCGTACGTTGTTCAAACTGGGTTGATTGGTAATGATTTACCTAATCACACGTCAACTTTTGTCCCTAGCACCACTTCAGCTACCTTAGAACCAGGTCAAAATAGCCTATCCATTTCATTTAAATCGGTGGTTCCCAATAAAGTTGAGTTAATAAAAACCTATACTTTTACTCGTGGTTCTTATTTGATTTCCTTAAATACAACTATTCATAATTTAGAAAACCAATCGTTAAATGTCGATAGTTATTTCCAGTTTTTAAGGGCATCTACTTCACCACCGGGTGATCCAAGATTTGTAAGTACTTACACTGGTCCCGCTTTTTATACTGATACCACCAAGTTTGATAAGGTTAGTTTTAAAGATATTGATAAAGGCACCCATGATTACCCAGGGCAGGCTAATAATGGTTGGGTTGCTATGATTCAACATTATTTTATTTCTGCTTGGTTACCAAGTAATGGTGTTCAAAGAGAGTTTTATGCAAGAAAAGTAGGGAATGATTTATATACTGCGGGACTTATTATTCCAGTTAAAAATATTGCTGCGGGAAGTACCTCTTCAATTAATGTTCCTCTCTACGCAGGACCACAGGAAGGGGAAAAACTAAAAGCCTTGGCTCCCGGTTTGCAATTGACTATTGATTATGGTCGTTTAACGATTATTGCTACGCCAATTTTTTATGTGTTGAATTTGATTCACTCATGGGTAAACAATTGGGGGGTAGCAATTATTCTTTTAACTGTCTTGATTAAGCTTATATTTTTCCCTCTCTCTGCCGCAAGTTACAAGTCTATGGCTAGGATGAGAACATTACAGCCCAAAATGACTCGTTTAAAAGAACAGTATGGTGATGATAAAGCAAGACTAAACCAAGCCATGATGGAGTTATATCGTACTGAAAAAATTAACCCATTAGGCGGATGTTTGCCGATGGTGGTACAAATTCCAGTATTTATTTCTCTTTACTGGGTGCTGTTAGAAACAGTTGAACTTCGTAATGCTCCTTTTATAGGCTGGATTCATGACTTGTCAGCGAAGGATCCCTTTTACATTCTTCCATTAATCATGACTGCCTCTATGTTTATTCAACAAAGAATGAGTCCAAAACCACCTGATCCTGTTCAGGCGAAAGTCATGATGTTTATGCCTTTAATGTTTAGCTTTATGTTTTTCTTCTTCCCATCAGGTTTGGTCCTGTATTGGGTTGTAAATAATATTTTGTCTATTGCACAGCAATGGCAAATTACTAGAATGATTGGAGATGGCAATAAAAAATGATGTAATTGTTGCTATCGCTACCGCCCCAGGGCCATCAGGCGTTGGGGTGGTACGTCTCTCGGGTTTTAGCCTTCATTCTTTTGTCCAACATATCCTTCAAATAGAGTCACTATCGCCAAGAAAAGCCGAGTTATGCTGGTTTTATGATATCCATCGAGAACCCGTAGATCGGGGTTTGGCTTTGTGGTTTTCTGCGCCCCACTCTTATACAGGAGAAGAGGTATTAGAGTTACATTCTCATGGCAGTATGGTGGTGTTAAGTGCTCTTGTGGCAACCTGCCAGTCTTTGGGTGCCAGACTTGCTGAACCGGGTGAGTTTACACAGCGCGCTTTTTTCAATGGAAAACTAGACTTGACTCAAGCTGAGGCTGTGATTGATTTGATTCATGCAGACAGCCAAGCGAGCGCAAAAGGAGCTATTCGTTCCTTAAGCGGAGTTTTCTCAAGAAAAGTTCAAGAGATAAGAAACTCGTTAATTGAGTTACGTATGTTCGTTGAAGGAAGTATAGACTTCTCAGATGAGGGATACGATTTTCTTGCTAGTATCCCTAAGCAATTAACCCAGACATTTATTGCCGATCAATTAATACAACTAATTAAAGAAGCACAAGATACATTGGTTTTTAATCAAGGCAGGCAGGTTGTATTGATTGGAGCGCCTAATGTGGGCAAGTCAAGTATCTTAAATGCGTTAAGTCAAGAAGACTTGGCTATAGTGACTGATATACCAGGCACTACAAGAGACTCAATCAAGCATCAAATAATTATACAAGGTATCTCTTTTCACGTAATAGATACAGCGGGGTTAAGAGAAACATCAGATGTGGTTGAGAAAGTCGGTATAGAAAAAACCTGGCAGGCAATCGAAAAGGCTGATATGGCTTTGGTTGTTTTTGATATTCAACAGGGTCTCACTGAAGCTGATCAACAGTTAATTAACAAACTCCCCTCAAGCCTACCCATTATTAAAGTAGCCAACAAAGTTGACTTAATTCACTTCAACGAAAAATCTCCTATAGATGAATGGGTGACTGTTTCAGCAAAAACGGGTAGCGGTTTTGATACGCTCAAAAATAAGCTTATAGAATTAAGCGGGACAAAAGTTAATTTCGTTCCCCCATTTCTCGCACGTGAGCGACATATTGCAGAATTAGAAAACTGCTTAAAGCATGTTGCATTGTCCGAACAAGTTGTTGAAATAGAGTTTATCGCAGAGGAGCTGCGCCTTGCCCAGCAGGCATTAAATGCGGTCACTGGAGAATTCACTGCTGACGACTTGCTCGGTGAGGTGTTTTCAAAGTTTTGTATTGGTAAATAATGTTTCACGTGAAACAAGCTGGTTTTACAGTTTGGTCATTTCAATTATATTTTAGGTTAATGTTCCACGTGAAACCAAAAAGTGTATTTTTTCTTTCTTTGCGGTATCATAACAGGCCCTATTAAAGCCTTATTTGTCGATTAAATAATGAATTATCCGGAACGCTTTGATGTAATTGTAATTGGTGGTGGTCACGCTGGTACGGAAGCGGCCTTGGCGTCAGCTCGTTCCGGGGCAAAGACTCTGCTGTTAACCCATAACTTGGATACCCTTGGCCAAATGTCTTGTAATCCCTCCATTGGTGGGATAGGGAAGGGGCATTTGGTTAAAGAAATTGATGCGCTTGGTGGCGCTATGGCGTTGGCAGCGGATGAGGCGGGTATACATTTTCGAATCTTAAATGCACGTAAAGGACCTGCGGTTCAGGCTACACGTGCGCAGGCTGATCGTGTTTTATATAGAAAGGCGATACGCCAACGCTTAGAAAATCAAAAAAACCTCTTTATTTTTCAGCAGGGCGTAGATGATGTTTTGGTTGAAAACGGCTCTGTAGCAGGCGTAGTAACCCAGGTTGGCATTCGTTTTTCCGCGTCTTCAGTTGTGTTAACCGCAGGAACATTCTTAGCTGGTTTAATGCATGTTGGTCTTCAACAAAACCAGGGTGGAAGAGCTGGTGATCCCCCTGCTGTTACTTTGGCTCATCGTTTACGTGAATTAGGTCTACCTGTTGGTCGGTTAAAAACAGGCACGCCACCGCGTATTGATGGTAAAACTATCGATTACACGAAACTTACTCCTCAGCATGGCGATAACCCCGTCCCAGTTTTTTCATTTATGGGTAGTAGTGAGAGTCATCCTATGCAGATTCCATGCTGGATAACCCATACTACTGAAAAAACTCATGACATTATTCGCTCTGGGTTGGATCGTTCACCTCTTTTTACTGGGGTGATTGAGGGGGTAGGACCTCGTTATTGTCCTTCAATTGAAGATAAAATCCATCGTTTTGCCGATAAAAGCTCACACCAAATCTTTTTGGAGCCTGAGGGGTTAAGTACGCATGAAGTATATCCTAATGGTATTTCAACCAGTTTACCGTTTGATGTTCAGTGGGATTTAGTGCGCTCTATTCCTGGTCTTGAAAATGCCCATCTACTTCGGCCAGGTTATGCCATTGAATACGACTATTACGATCCACGTGCTTTAAAGCATTCACTTGAGTCTAAACATATACATGGCTTGTTTTTTGCTGGACAAATTAATGGTACAACCGGCTATGAAGAAGCGGCGGCACAAGGGCTTTTGGCAGGAATTAATGCGGCTCGATTTAGTCGTGGTGAAATGGCTTGGGTTCCAGGGCGCGATGAGGCCTATTTGGGTGTGCTAGTGGATGATTTGGTTACTCAGGGAGTAACTGAGCCCTATCGTATGTTTACGAGCAGAGCCGAGTATCGTTTGCAGCTACGTGAAGACAATGCGGATTTCAGATTAACTGAGATAGGTCGTGATTTAGGTTTGATTGATGAGGAAAGATGGCGAAGTTATAGTGACAAAAAAGAGGCCGTCGAAACGGAAATTGAGCGTCTAAGATCCACATGGGTACACGCTAGAAATATCGATAGACAACGTGCTGAAGTGTTGTTTGGTCAGCCATTGGAGCGCGATTACACGGCCCATGATTTACTTAAACGACCTGGTGTCACCTATGACAATTTAATACAGTTGGAAGAAGTTGCTTTAACCACTAATTTACCCCAAGACGTAAGCCGGCAAGTTGAAATAGGTGTTAAATATCAAGGCTATATTGCTCGCCAGCTAACTGAAGTGGAAAGATTAAAGCAATTTGAGCGTGTACTCATACCCGAGCAGTTTGATTATAAAATAGTGAAAGGTTTATCTCGTGAAGTAGAGCAAAAGTTAATGCTTCATCGTCCTGAAACCTTGGGACAGGCTAGTCGTATTAGTGGCGTTACTCCTGCTGCAATCACTTTACTTATGGTTTATTTGAAAAACTATCAGGCAGGTAGCCAAGCAATAGGGCAAATTTAATGACGCACAATTTAGAAGAAGGATTGGCTTCGCTCGGCATAACTGTTTCAACCAATCAAATAGCTCAATTAAATGCTTATTTGGACTTATTAGAAAAATGGAATCGCACTATTAATTTAACAGCGGTTCGTGATCGTAACCAAATGATTTTATTGCATTTATTGGATTCGTTGTCAGTTAACAATGTGCTGGTGTCAGCGCAAGTTACCGCTCTTTTAGATGTGGGCTCAGGTGCAGGTTTGCCTGCCATCCCTCTGCAAATAGTTAATCCTCAATGGCAGGTAAGTGCAGTGGAATCCAATCAAAAAAAATGCGCTTTTTTAAGACAAGCAAAACTTGAATTGTCATTGGACAGTTTTTCAGTGCTTAATGAGCGTGTGGAGCAGGTTGAAGGGCTTCGTTTTCCATGCATCATTTCCCGCGCTTTTTCTGATTTGACCGACTTTGTTGAGAGAACTAAGCATTTGTTAACTGAAAATGGTTTTTGGGTAGCCATGAAAGGTGTGGTTCCTTATGAGGAAATGGAAAAACTACAAAAAAATTATGTTTTTTCCGTGGATTCTTTGACGGTTCCGGGTTTAAATGCTCAACGTCATGCTTTGATTATTAAGAACAGGTGATTCAGAATGCACGTGTTAGCCATTACCAATCAGAAAGGTGGAGTAGGAAAAACCACAACTGCAGTCAATGTGGCTGCAGCTTTAACCAAACTTAAGCAACGTGTACTACTCGTTGATCTTGATCCACAAGGGAACGCTACAACAGGAAGCGGCCTTGATAAAAGTAACTTATCTAACAGTATTTATGATGTGTTATTAGATCCGCAGTTAGCACAAGGAGATATTTTTTCTCTGTCACAAGCTGGCTACCATGTTTTACCGGCAAACCGCAATTTAGCTGGGGCTGAAGTGGAGTTGGTGGACGGAGAAAAGCGTGAGTATCGCCTTAAAGAGGCGCTAGCAATTTGTAGTGATCGTTATGATATTGTATTAATAGATTGCCCACCTACACTTAATTTGTTGACTATCAACGGATTAGCAGCCGCCACAAAAGTAATTATCCCGATGCAGTGTGAGTATTATGCATTAGAAGGATTGTCTGATTTAGTGCAAACTGTGCGCCAAGTACGTGGACATTTAAATCCACATTTAGAAATTGAAGGCATTGTGCGTACCTTACTTGATCCAAGAAACGCGTTAGCACAACAGGTATCTGAACAATTACAAAAACATTTTGGCGATAAGGTGTACAACACGCCTATTCCCAGAAATGTTCGACTGGCAGAAGCACCAAGCCATGGTTTAAGTGCCATTGAGTATGATGCTTCCTCAAAAGGTGCCAAAGCCTATATACAGTTAACACAAGAAATTTTGCAACGATTAACTCAAGTAAAAAATTAAAAAAGAGAGAATAAATGGTTAAAGGTAAAGGATTAGGGCGAGGATTGGACGCGTTATTGGGGGGCTCCGATAAGGGTGATAACAATCAAGAGAAGCTATCTACTTTGGCCATAAGCGCGCTCACCCCAGGCCGCTATCAGCCACGAACTGCAATGAGTGATGAGGCGTTAGAAACGCTAGCTAACTCAATTAAAGAGCAAGGAATATTACAGCCTATTTTAGTTAGACCTCTTGATCAGGTGGGGCGCTATGAGATTATTGCCGGAGAGAGACGTTGGCGTGCAGCACAACGCGCGGGAATAAGCCAAGTCCCTGTTGTAATTAAAAATATACCAGATAAAGCTACCTTAGCTGTGGCTTTAATCGAAAATATACAACGTGAAGACCTCAATCCAATTGAGGAAGCAAAGGGCTTGGCACGTTTAATTGAGGAGTTTAAATTAACACACGATCAAGTGGCTCAAGCCATTGGGCGATCAAGAAGTGCTGTGACTAACTTGCTACGTTTATTGGATTTGGATGATTACGTCCAGTCGTTAATTAATCTTGGCCAAATCGAAATGGGTCATGCTCGGGCGTTATTGAGTTTACCGTCAATTAAACAACGTCATTTAGCAAGTCAAATTGTCGAGCATCACTGGTCAGTACGTGAAACTGAAAATCAAGTAAGGCGTGAGTTAAGCGGATCGTCTATTAGAAAGGCTGATAAAACAGATCCAGATGTGATGCGTTTGCAAAATGAGTTATCTGATACGTTGGGTGCAATAGTGACTTTTAAGAGTGGAACGAAAAAAGGAGCAGGATCAATGACCATACGGTATGAAAGCCTTGATCAGTTAGATGGCATTTTGGCTTTCTTTAAAAACACGCATTAGTAAAAGTATTTCATTGACCGTAACACTCTGAAACGTTTATAATCTAACCGATTTGCTACTTTATTTGTGATACACAAAAAAATTATCCAGATAATCTTGCTGCAAATTTTACTTACCTTTTTGATTTCCTTGGTTTTTTTGGGGGTTAAGGGAGTAAATACTGCTGTATCTTCGCTACTAGGTGGCTCTGTGGTGTTTTTACCCGGAGTAGCCTACGCCTTGAGAAGTGCAGTAGTAAAAGGAAAAAATCCGCAAGACTGGTTAACAGCCCAATATGCGGGGGAGAGAATAAAATTTTTTGTAACCATAAGCTTATTTGCGTTGATTTTTAAATATGATACGCAGTTGCAGCTTGTTGGGTTTTTTACAACTTTTTTGGTAGTGTTAGCCATTTACTGGCTAGCGCTGTTAAGGGCTTAGAAGAATAGAAAATTATGAGCGAAAGTGCTGGTTTAACAAGTAGTGAATATATTCATCACCATTTGACTAATTTACAAGTGGGTCAAGGATTCTGGACATTTAATCTAGATACTATGATCACTTCAGCATTATTAGGTTTCGTTGTTTTGGGTTTATTTGCTTTGGTCGCAAGTAAAGCCACTTCAGGTGTACCTGGTAGACTCCAATCCATAGTTGAAGTTATTCTTGAGATGGTGCAGACTCAAGTAAGAGATGTATTTCATGGCGAACCAGGTATGGTTGCACCTCTTGCTCTAACTATTTTTGTTTGGGTATTCGTTTTAAATGCTGTTGATTTGTTACCAGTTGATTTAATTCCTCACCTATTAGGCCTGGCTGGTGTAGGGCACTGGCGTGCGGTACCAACAGCTGATCCAAATTTGACTTTTGCCATGTCATTAACTGTATTTGTCCTAATCTATGCCTATACCTTCAAGGCTAAGGGGGTGGGTGGTTTCTTGAAAGAAGCGCTTACCGCTCCTTTCGGTGCGAAAATGGCTCCGTTTAATTTAATCTTTAGATTAATTGAAGATTTAGCAAAACCTATATCATTGGCTCTTCGGTTATTCGGAAACATGTATGCAGGTGAGATGGTATTTATTTTAATTGCGTTGTTGCCTCCCTACCTACAATGGTTACTTGGCGCTCCTTGGGCAATTTTCCACATTTTGATTATCACGTTGCAAGCATTTATTTTTATGATTTTAACCATCATTTATTTGAGTATGGCTAACGAAAGCCACTAGTCAGGTAAGGGATCAATTTTTTTTAATTAGTACGTTTTTTAAGGAGAAATTATGGAACATCTTGCTTCATTACTGGGTAGCACCGCTATTGCTGTAGCCATTTTAATTGGTTGTGGCGCGTTGGGAACCGCTATTGGTTTCGGTATTTTAGGTGGTCGTTTCCTCGAAGGTGCTGCACGCCAACCAGAAATGATTCCAACTTTGCAAGTTAAAATGTTTATCGTTGCAGGTTTGCTTGATGCGGTAACCATGATTGGTGTGGGTATTGGTTTGTTCTTGTTATTTGCAAACCCATTCGTACCAATGCTCAAAGGTTAATTCGTTAATAGATAAACGGAGTTAAAGGCATGAATATTAATGCCACACTGCTAGGTCAGGCAATTACATTTGCGATTTTGATCTGGGTAACAATGAAGTTTATTTGGCCGCCTATCACTGCTGCATTAGAAGAGCGAGCTAAAAAAATAGCTGACGGTCTTGCTGCGGCAGAACGTGCCAAATCGGATTTAGCTAACGCAGAAGTTAAATCACAGGAAGCGCTGAAAGAAGCTAAAACAAAAGCTGCTGAAATTATTTCTTTGTCTGAAAAAAGACGTATTGAAATTATTGAGGAAGCCAAACATGAGGCTCGCACAGAAGCTGAACGTGTATTAGCGCAAGCAAAAGCTGAAGTAGATCAAGAAATCAACAAAGCTAAAGAAGCGTTACGCAGCCAAGTTGCAGATCTTGCTATGGCCGGTGCTGAAAAGATTTTACGTCGTGAGATTAATCCTGCTGCACATGCAGAATTGTTGTCATCCATAAGAGCGGAATTATAAGGAACAGATATGGCAGAGTTATCGACCATCGCAAGACCTTACGCTCAAGCAATTTTTGAAATTGCCCACGAACAGGGGCAATATGATAAATGGTCAGATGCATTATCTAAGCTGGCCGTTATTGTTAAAGATGAGCAGTTTGCAAACGCTGTAGGTGATCCTCGACTTGATCGCGGTGCCATAAAAAAATTAGTTAATTCATTATTAGCTAATTCAGATAATGATATTAATCACCTTGTAAATGTATTGGTTGATAATCACCGTTTATCTGCTGCTACGGCAATATCAGTTCAATTTGAACATTTGCGTCATGAGCAAGAAGGCATATTGGATGCTGTGATTGAAAGTGCATTCCCAATTAGTGATGCTGAAAAAGAAGTATTACTAAAAGAATTAGAAAAGAAATTTGGTCGCAAAATACGTGCTGAAGTAACGGTGCGCGAAGAATTAATTGGTGGCGTAAAAATCATTGTCGGTGATGTGGTTATCGATGGATCGGTTAAGGCCCAAATTGAGAAAATGACCGCCGCATTAAAACATTAAGTCGATGAGCTGATACCTCATAGGTTAGGAGAATAGAATGCAGTTAAACCCATCTGAAATTAGTGAACTGATTAAAGCAAAAATAAAAGATTTGCCTGTATCAGCAGAAGCAAGAACACAAGGTACAGTTGTATCCGTGACTGACGGTATCGTTAGAGTTCACGGGTTAACAGACGTTATGCAGGGTGAAATGCTTGAGTTTCCCAAAAATACATTTGGGCTAGCTCTCAACCTTGAGCGTGACTCAGTTGGTGCGGTTATATTAGGTGAGTATGAACATATCAGTGAAGGCGATCAAGTTACCTGTACTGGTAGAATTTTAGAAGTACCTGTTGGCCCTGAATTAATTGGTCGTGTCGTTGATGCTTTGGGTAAACCCATTGACGGCAAAGGCCCAATTAACGCCAAAAATACTTCTCCAGTTGAAAAAATTGCACCAGGCGTTATTTGGAGAAAATCAGTTACTCAGCCTGTACAGACAGGGCTGAAATCAATTGACTCAATGGTACCAATTGGCCGTGGACAACGTGAATTGATTATTGGCGACCGTCAAACAGGGAAAACAGCCGTAGCAATTGACACCATCATTAACCAAAAAGGCCAAGACATGATTTGTATCTATGTCGCCATTGGTCAAAAAGCTTCATCAATTGTTAATGTGGTAAGAAAATTAGAAGAGCATGGTGCGATGGACTACACCATTGTGGTTGCTGCAACAGCCTCTGACTCAGCTGCTATGCAATTTATTGCACCTTATGCAGGTTGTGCGATGGGTGAATACTTCCGTGATCGCGGACAAGATGCGTTAATTATTTATGATGACTTAACCAAACAAGCTTGGGCTTATCGTCAAATTTCTCTACTATTACGTCGTCCACCTGGTCGTGAAGCTTATCCTGGTGACGTATTCTATTTACATTCCCGTTTACTAGAACGTGCTGCTCGTGTTAGTGAAGAATACGTTGAGAAATTCACCAATGGTGAAGTAAAGGGTAAGACAGGTTCACTCACTGCTTTACCTATCATTGAAACGCAAGCAGGTGATGTTACCGCTTTCGTTCCAACCAACGTAATTTCTATTACGGATGGTCAGATTTTCTTGGAAACAGATTTATTTAATGCTGGTATTCGCCCTGCCATTAACGCTGGTATTTCGGTATCACGTGTGGGTGGTGCAGCACAAACCAAGGTTATTAAGAAGTTGGGGGGTGGTATTCGTCTAGCGCTTGCCCAGTACCGTGAGTTGGCTGCATTTGCACAGTTTGCTTCTGATTTAGATGACACCACACGTAAACAACTTGAGCGTGGTCGTATGGTAACAGAGCTTATGAAACAGGTTCAGTACGCAACTTTATCTGTTTCAGAGATGGCGGTAACACTGTATGCAGTAAATAGCGGTCATTACGACGATGTGGAAGTTAAACGTGCATTGGCATTTGAAGCTGGCTTAAAAGCCTACTTGAAAGACAAGTACGCAGGTTTGATGAACAAGATTGAAACCACTAAAGACATGGATAAGGATGCTGAAAAAGAATTGGAAGCAGCTATTCAGGACTTTAAAAAGAATGGTGTGTATTAATTCATTCGTTTAATAAGTATTAAATGAATACAGTACTCTATTGGAGTTGAGATGGCAGGTTCTAAAGAAATTAGGATGAAGATCAAAAGCGTACAAAATACGCGTAAGATCACTAAAGCCATGGAAATGGTGGCTGCCAGTAAAATGCGTAAAGCTCAAGATCGCATGCGAGCAACACGTCCTTATGGCGAAAAAATTCGTCAAGTGGCAGCCCATTTATCGACAGCACATCCTGAGTACCAACATCCTTATTTGGTACAACGTGAAAAAGTTAAGTCAGTAGGTTTTATTTTAGTTAGCTCTGATAAAGGCTTGTGCGGTGGTTTAAATACTAACGTATTAAGACAACTTACCCAAGCAATGAAAAAGTGGGAAAACCAAGGTGCTAGCATTGAGCTCGTTACTATTGGTAATAAGGGCTTAAGTTTTATGCAGCGCATGGGTGGTAATGTAATAGCTCAAGTCACTCAGTTAGGTGATACCCCTCATTTGGAAAAACTAATTGGTCCAGTAAAGGTAATGTTGGATCGTTATACCAATGGGGAAATTGATGCGGTTTATATTGCATACAACCGTTTCATTAATACCATGAAACAAGAACCTACCATTGAGCCGTTATTGCCGCTTGCTAAAGGTGAGTTAAAAGAAAACGAGAATCAAGTAAATAGTGCTGCGTGGGATTATATTTATGAACCTGATCCTAAAGCAGTGATTGATGAATTAATGGTGCGCTATGTTGAGGCGCTTGTTTATCAAGCAGTAACAGAAAATATTGCTTCTGAACAAAGTGCTCGTATGGTAGCCATGAAAGCAGCATCTGACAATGCAGGTAATGTGATTGGTGAGTTGCAATTGATTTATAACAAATCAAGACAAGCGGCAATTACTAAAGAGTTATCTGAAATTGTCGGTGGTGCAGCAGCAGTTTAACATTCTGATTAATATTTAACGGGACATACACATGAACCAAGGAAAAATCGTCCAATGTATCGGTGCAGTGATTGACGTCGAGTTTGCACATGATCAAATGCCGGCAATCTATGATGCTTTAATCATGGATGGTAGTGAGCTTACCTTAGAAGTTCAGCAACAGTTAGGTGATGGTATTGTTAGAACTATTGCCTTAGGATCCTCTGATGGTTTAAGAAGAGGCATGATTGTTAAGAATACCGGCGCCCCTATCTCTGTACCAGTGGGTCCGCAAACCTTAGGGCGTATCATGGATGTATTAGGTCGCCCAATTGACGAGGCCGGTCCTGTTACCACTGAGAAAAAATCATCTATCCACCGTAAGGCACCTGCTTACGAAGATCTATCCCCGAGTCAAGAGTTGTTAGAGACAGGAATTAAAGTGATTGACTTAATCTGTCCCTTTGCTAAGGGTGGTAAGGTTGGTCTATTCGGTGGTGCGGGTGTAGGTAAAACCGTTAACATGATGGAATTGATTAATAACATCGCTAAAGAACACGGTGGTTATTCAGTGTTCGCTGGTGTGGGCGAGCGTACTCGTGAGGGTAATGACTTTTACCATGAGATGAAAGACTCCAACGTTTTAGATAAAGTGGCTTTAGTTTATGGACAGATGAATGAGCCACCTGGTAACCGTTTACGTGTGGCCTTAACAGGTCTTACTATGGCTGAGTATTTCCGTGATGAAGGGCGTGATGTATTGTTCTTCGTTGATAATATTTATCGTTATACTCTAGCCGGTACTGAAGTATCTGCGTTACTTGGACGTATGCCTTCTGCGGTGGGCTACCAGCCCACTTTGGCTGAGGAAATGGGCCGTCTGCAAGAACGTATTACTTCAACCAAAGTGGGATCAATTACCTCTGTACAAGCAGTGTATGTGCCTGCAGATGACTTAACCGATCCGTCACCTGCAACTACCTTCTTGCACTTAGATTCAACTGTTGTGTTATCACGTGATATTGCCTCATTAGGTATTTACCCTGCGGTAGATCCACTTGATTCAACCTCACGTCAGTTAGATCCATTGGTCGTGGGTGAAGATCACTACAATACAGCACGCGCAGTTCAAGCAACATTGCAACGTTACAAAGAGTTGCGTGACATCATCGCTATTTTAGGTATGGATGAATTGTCTCCCGAAGACAAGCTAGTCGTAGCTCGTGCACGTAAGATTCAACGTTTCTTATCACAGCCTTTTAACGTAGCTGAAGTGTTTACTGGAGCACCTGGTAAATATGTTCCCTTGGCTGAGACCATTAAAGGCTTTAAGGGAATCGTTAATGGCGATTATGACTCCTTACCAGAACAGGCATTCTATATGGTAGGAACCATTGAAGAAGCAGTTGAAAAAGCCAAAACAATGCAATAAGGGAGTAACAGCATGACCCAATTAATCCACGTGGATGTGGTCAGTGCCGAGGAGCTTATCTTCTCGGGGGAAGCTGAGTTTATTGTACTTCCAGGAGAAATGGGGGAGCTTGGTATTTATCCACGCCATACTCCTCTGATTACCCGTATCCGACCAGGGTCGGTGCGTATCCGTGTGGCTGGACGGGATGATGAAGAGTTGGTTTTTGTGTCAGGTGGTATTTTAGAAGTCCAACCTGATGTGGTGACTGTGTTAGCTGATACGGCCATTCGTGGTCACGATCTTGATGAAGCCAAAGCTTTAGAAGCCAAGCGTCTTGCTGAAGAGTCGTTAGTTGAAAAATCTGCTTCACTTGACTATGCCAAAGCTTCTGCTGAATTAGCTACTGCTGTTGCACAATTAGCAGCCATTCAAAAACTACGTAAAACTCTTCGTTAATCGGAGTGGTGGGTGAGTCTCGAAAAACCGATCCCACCACATTCCCCACAATCTTTAAGTGTGGTTATTCTGGCAGCAGGTCTTGGTACCAGAATGAAGAGCCAACTTCCTAAAGTACTTCATCCTTTAGCCGGTAAACCGTTGTTAAATCATGTCCTCGATCGGGCAGATGAGCTACATGCCATGCAGCGTTTAGTGGTCATTGGTCATCAAGCTGAGTTACTACAATCTCATTTACAACACGATCAAGTGGAAACAGTGCTGCAGCAGCCCCAGCTTGGAACAGGGCATGCATTAACCCTAGCGCTTAAACATATTCCTCATGAGTGCCATACTGTACTCGTGGTATATGGTGATGTACCTTTACTACAATTAAATACCTTACAAACCTTAGTTAATTTATGTGATGGTCAACACCTCTCATTATTAACGCAAATCGTTGATGATCCTCAGGGCTATGGCAGAATTTTAAGAGATGCCAACAATCGAGTGATAGGTATTCGTGAACATAAGGATGCCTCAGCCAGTGAGTTAACAATTAAAGAAATCAACACAGGTATTATGGCGCTACCTCGTTCACAACTCGAAGGTTGGCTGACAGCCTTAACCACCAATAATGCTCAAGGTGAATATTATTTAACCGACGTGGTGGAACTCGCTCAGCAAAGCGGCTATACAATTCAAACCTGTCACCCTGAGTACGCTTGGGAAGCGCTTGGGGTAAATAGTCAACAGCAATTGGCTGAGCTTGAAAGACATTATCAAGCGCATGTGGCTCTCACTCTACAAAAAGAGGGGGTGGCAATTAGTGACCCTCATCGTTTTGATGTGCGCGGCAGCCTACAGTGCGGGCGTGATGTTTATATCGATGTGGGCTGTATTTTTGAAGGAACAGTAATCCTTCAAGATGGAGTGCGAGTCGGTCCTTATTGCGTGTTAAAAGACTGTAGCATAGCTAAAAACTCACAAGTACTTGCCTTTAGCCATATTGATGGTGCAGCAATTGGTGCCAATAACCGCATTGGTCCCTATGCACGATTAAGGCCAGGTACACACACTGAAGAGTGTGTACACATTGGTAACTTTGTAGAAACAAAAAAAACCACCTTGGGTCATTCATCAAAAGCCAATCATTTAGCTTATCTTGGTGACAGTACAGTGGGGGCCAGAGTGAATATTGGTGCAGGTACTATCACTTGTAACTATGATGGGGTGAATAAGCATCAAACAGTAATAGAAGATGATGTATTTATTGGTTCAGATTCCCAGCTTGTGGCGCCTGTCACCATTGCTCAAGGCAGTACCATAGGTGCGGGATCCACTATTGTCACTTCAACGCCGCCGGGAGAGCTGACTCTATCACGCTCCAAGCAAGTTTCTATCCCCCGTTGGCGTCGTCCAAACCCCAAAAAAAATTAGTGGTGGTTATTCTTTAAACTGCTTTCAACTAGAGCGTTGAGTACTGGAATAAGTTGTGTATATCCCCCTGCCATACTAGGAGAAGTACGATATTTGTTATCAATGATCAGTGTGGGAACAGCATCAACACCATAAGCCATCGCTAATTGATCACCTCGTTGAAGTTCACTTTGTACACTAAATGAGCGATAAGCATTAATAAATTGCTGGCGATTGACACCTTGCTTCTCAATCCAATCAAATAATACGTCTTCAGAGAATAAATTGACATTTTCTTCATGAATTGCATGAAAGATTTTTTCATGTAACTGGGGCACAAGATGCAGTGCATTGATTGCATAATACGTTTTTGCAGTGACTGCCCATTGGCTACGCCCAAAACTCACAGGGATACGTTTAAATACCACATTTTTAGGTAGTTTTTTAGCCCATGCTTCAATGGTCGGAGCAAAATGAGCGCAGTGGGGACAGGCGTAGGAGAATACTTCATCTACCTCTACCACTTGGCTATTGTCCTTAGGTATTGGTGAGTCAATCACCACATAATCTTTACCATTAACGGGGGCACCAGCATTGGCTGTGGTAACAATAGCCATAACACCAAAGGCTACAACAATAGAGTTTAGGAGTGTTTTCAAGACCATCACCTCATTAATAATTAGTCGTGTTTTTCTTTTACAACTGCAGTATGGCTAAAACCATTACTCTTAAGGGTACTGATTAGAGTATGTGCTTCATCCATATTGGATAGTGGACCAATCCGCACACGATATAGTTTCTCTTGGCCACCATTGGGTGCAATGACATTAGCGTCAACGCCAATGAGCGCTAGGTTAGCACGTTGATCTTCAGCTTCACGGGCTTGTTTAAATGCTCCCGTTTGTACAAATAAAGAGGTTTTGCTGGCAGGTTGACTGCTTTTGGCAGAATTCTCTGTGGCCGTTTGAGGAGCACTTTGATTGTTATCAACTGTGGCTTGCGGGGTAGTTACGCCACCTGGCACCACAACCTGATTATTGGCTGCATCATTGTTAGTAACAGCTGGTGGGCTGACAGGTTGAGGCGTGTTAACGACAGGTTGCGGCATACTGGGCGTGATGAGTGCCCCCACTGTTCCGTTACTACCCTCAACCGTGGTGGGATTCATAATGCCATGCTTTGATACATCAGGCATTTCATTAATGGGTTTGTCAGAACTGCTATCCACTGAGTCCACTTTTTTAACAAAGGGATTAGGCATATGAGTGACGTAAACGGCGGTACCAGCAGAAAGTGCCACCCCCAACACAAGGCCAATTAAGACACCTTTAAAAAGCTTCATCCCACCACTCTCAGGCGTGTGACTGCGTGGGGGTGTGCGTGATCTCATATCCGGTCTGTTCATTCAACAGTCATCCTACATAGTTAAAGGAGCACTTACTCCTAATAATTGTAGCCCATCATTTAAGACTGTGGCGACAGCTAATATGAGTGATAAACGTGCACGACAAAGAGTAACATCATCCACTAAAAATTGTTGTGAATTGTAGTAACTATGTAATTCAGCAGCCACTTCTTTTAGATAAAAGGCTAGAGTATGGGGTGCATAATCACGGGCTGCGGCATTAATGGTATCTGGATAATCCTCTAATAGTTGCATGAGCTTAAATTCATGCTCCAGCGTAAGAGGAGTTAAATCGCAGTCAACTAGAGTATTTAGATCTTGCCCCCATTTGTGTAACACGCTATGAATTCTTGCGTGGGCATATTGAATATAGTACACAGGGTTGTCGTTACTATGGGATTTAGCCAAATCCAAATCAAAATCCAGATGTTGGTCTGATTTACGTAACACATAAAACAAGCGGGCAGGGTCATTGCCCACTTCCTCTCGTAATTCTCGCAAGGTAACAAATTGAGCTTTTCTGGTGGACATCTGTACTTTTTCTCCACCACGATAAAGACTAACAAATTGAACGAGAGGAATAATTAAGCGCTCAGTATTAAATCCCAGTGCTTTGAGTGCTGCTTTAACCCGTGGGATATAACCATGGTGATCAGCACCCCAGACATCCACGAGTAAGTCAAAGCCACGTTCAAATTTATTGGCATGATAGGCAATATCAGAAGCAAAGTAAGTATAGATACCGTTTTCTCGTTGCACTACGCGGTCTTTTTCATCGCCAAATTGTGTGGATTTAAACCACAGCGCACCATCTTGCTGATAGAGATAGCCTTGAGCATTAAGTTGATCAACGACTTTTTTCACTGCCCCAGAGGTATATAAAGACTGTTCAGAAAACCACATATCAAAGCTAACACCAAACTCATTTAAATCCTCTTTACAGTCAGATAACTGTAACGATAAGACTTGCTCATGTAGTTGATGATAGTGGTCTTTTAATAAGAATTTTGCACGCGCAATGAGCGTATCCATATAGCGCTCAATGGCTTCATCATCCTCTGTATGAGTAGGTGGATTCAGGTTAAGAAGAACAAACTCATCGGCGTGATAGAGCTGGTTTGACCACTGTGATTGTATCAATTTTGCCATATCCGTCACATATTCACCCTGATAACCATTGCTTGGAAAAGCGATGGTGGAACCGAACAAAGCAAGATAACGCAGCCACGTAGATACGGTTAAAATATCCATCTGGCGACCGGCGTCATTGACGTAGTATTCTTTACTAACCTTAAAGCCTGCTTTGTTAAGGATATTGGCTACCGAGTCACCATAGGAGGCACCGCGTCCATGACCTACATGGAGTGGCCCTGTTGGGTTACTTGACACAAATTCAATCAATAACGAGCGTTGATGTCCAAAATTCGTGTTCCCCCACGCTGATCCCTTGTGGTGTACTTGATGAACAACGCGTTGTTTGGCGCTTGCTTTAACAAAAACATTAATAAAGCCAGGGCCTGCGATATCACAGCGTTCAATAAGCGCGTTATCAGGAAGTGCGTCAATCAGCTTTTGCGCCACCTCGCGTGGAGGTAACTTAACTAGCTTAGCCAGCTGTAAGGCACCATTATGGGCGTAGTCTCCGTGATTGCTTTGTTTTGGTCTTTCAAGAGACATCGAGGTGGCATCTACATCAGCAATACGACCAATGGCCTGATGAAATAATTGATTGAGTTCCGTTAACAGTGATAGATGTGCGTTGTTCATAACTTAGAAAACTGTGAGTGAATAGTACATTATAAAGGGTAATCGAAAGCCTCAACAATCAATCGGATCGACGTCAATAACCCAATTGATAGAATGAGGGGCATAGCTAAACAAATAATCACTCCATTGAGATAAGGCCTGTTGTAAGAGTGGTCGTGAATGACATTGAAGCAGTAATTGTAAGCGGTATTTATTACCAATTTTGTGGAGAGTAGGGGCCACCACATCAAAGAGGGTGATATCTTCATAAGATAGTCTCTTTAGCGCCTCTCTGGCCTCGCGCATAAACTGTTGTAGGGGTGACAATTCCGTTGCCGAACCTCTTAATAGCGCTTGATAGCAAAAGGGCGGAAAACCAAATAAGCGTCTTTCTTCAAGCTCGTTATCGGCAAAACGCTGATAATCATGGTCAATCAACGCCTCGAATAAAGGATGTTGGGGGAAAGCTGTTTCAATTAATACTTGCCCTTTGTCACTACCTCGACCTGCTCTTCCGGCTGCTTGCAATAGTTGTGTAAATAAGCGCTCACTTGCTCTAAAATCACTGCTGTATAAAGCGCTATCCACATTAATAGCAGCAACTAGAGTGAGCTTTGGAAAGTCGTGGCCCTTAATTAGAATTTGTGTGCCAACTAAAATATCTACCTCACCGGCGTGAATATCTTGGATTTGTGTAGCCCAACTTTTGCTCTGCAGGCTATCGCTGTCAATACGTAAAATTCGTGCCTTGGGCCACAATTCTTGAAGGCTTTCTTCTATTTTTTGTGTGCCCTCACCTAAAGTCGTCAGGTCTTCGCTATGACATTGACGACAGTGGTGATCAATGGGGCGTTGGTAATTACAATGGTGGCAGCGCAGTCGCTGTTGTCGGCGATGGACCACGAGTCGTGTTTGACAATCAGGGCAGGTGGCAAGCCACTGGCACTGATTACACATTAATACTGGAGCAAAGCCACGTCGATTAATAAATATTAAAGATTGCTGTCCTTTTGTCAGTCGTTCTTCAATAGCATGAATGATCTCAAGACTGAGTGTGGGTGAGTCATGTTTGAGATTGGCTTTTATTAACTGAATGTCAGGGAGTGTGGCACCCTGGTGAGCGCGTTCAGTCAGTTTAATAAGTTGGTATCGACCTTGTTTGGCATTCCACCAACTCTCTAATGAAGGAGTAGCAGACCCCAACACCACAGGAATAGCATTGTATTGTCCGCGCATAATGGCCAAGTCTCTAGCATGATAGCGCATCCCTTCAGCTTGTTTATAGGAGCTGTCATGTTCTTCATCAATAATGATGAGGCCAAGATGGTCAAGTGGTGCAAAAATAGCAAGGCGTGTACCTAACACAATTTGAATTTTTCCTGAGGCCACATCAATCCAGCGTTGAGCACGTTCTTTTTCGCCAACGCCACTATGTAAACTGACCATTCCCGTTGCAGGAAAACGTGCTTGAAAACGCTGTTCAATTAATGGCGTCAGATTAATTTCAGGAACCAGTATCAGAACTTGTTTTCCTCGTCCTAGGGTTTGCTTAACCAGCTCTAAATACACTTCAGTTTTACCGCTACCAGTAATCCCTTGCAATAACCAGATACGAAACTCATCATCATGCTGATTAATTTCATCACAAGCATGACGCTGCTCTAGATTCAGTTGTGGCGCACTAGTTACTGCAACGTTAATGGCTTTACTTCTTTTTTTGGGCGCTTGCCAGTCGTTGGTTTTTTTTAAAGCAGGGGGTAGGGCGTGTAATACAACAGGCCCCAGGGGATGCTGATAGTAGTGACTGGTAAAATGTAGCAAACGCAGTATCTCCTCTGACAGAGGAGGAACATCACGCCAGAGTGTTGTGGCTTTTTTAATTTTATCTAAGGGAAGCGTACTGTGATCTTTAACATTAAGGATCACCCCTACTTTTTCATCGCGACCAAAAGGGACTTTAACGCGTCGGCCAATATCATCAGGCGTTGCCTCATCACACTGATAATCAAACAGTGTATTGAGGGGTAGATCAAGGGCAACTTCAATGAAAATCATGGCTTAAGAGAATATTGGCTGCCTGTGGATAACTTTGTGAATATCTTAATAAAAGCCTTGCTAGATCTAAAGTTTTGTACTTTTTTAATTCGTCAAGGCTTTTTTAAATAAAAAAATAGTTTTAAAAATCAATTGGTTATATTTTCTTCTTGGATAGCTTTTTGATTTTTAAAGAAATATTAACACTGCTATCTTATTGTGCATAACACAAACAAAAAAGTTAAATTCCTAATTGTTTGTACGTAGGCGTCTACTTACGTTATGAACCGCATCAACCAATATCGCCACATGTTCAGGAGGGGTAAATCGAGAAATCCCATGCCCTAAATTGAACACATGACCAGGACTTGCACCAAAAGAGGTGAGGATTCTATCCACTTCATTTTCAATTGCTTGAGGTGAGCCAAACAATACTGAAGGATCCATATTGCCTTGTAGTGCCACTTGATCACCAATGCGTCTTTTGGCTTCAGACAGTTCAATCGTCCAATCCAATCCCACCGCATCAAACCCTGCTTGAGCGATGCGCTCAAGCCATAATCCACCACCTTTGGTGAAGACAATACTAGGTACGCGTCGGCCATCGGCATGTTTCGTTAATTCCGCTGCAATACGACGAAGGTAGTGTAAAGAAAACTCTTCATAAGCAGGAGTAGAAAGTGTACCACCCCACGTATCAAATACCATTACCGCTTGCGCGCCTGCTGCGATTTGTGCATTCAAATAAAGGATCACAGATTGTGTGGTCACTTCAAGAATTTGATGGAGTAGATCAGGGCGACGATAGAGCATACCTTTAATATGCCGGAAGTCTTCTGAGCCGCCGCCTTCCACCATGTAGCAGGCAAGGGTAAAAGGGCTACCGGAGAAACCAATCAAAGGAACAGTTCCTGCTAGAGAGCGACGAATTTGACTTACCGCACTCATCACATAATTTAAATGGGTGTCAGGATCAGGAGCGCTGAGGTTTCTAATTTCCCACTCATCACGTAGCGGTCTTTCTAGTTTTGGTCCTTCACCTTCAGCAAAATATAAACCCAATCCCATGGCATCAGGGATTGTTAAGATATCTGAAAATAATATAGCCGCATCAAGGGGAAAGCGCGCTAAGGGCTGAAGGGTCACCTCAGTGGCAAGATCAGGGTTCTTACATAAATCAAGAAAGCTTCCTGCTCGTGCTCGTGTGGCGTTGTATTCAGGCAAATAACGTCCAGCCTGACGCATGATCCATAAGGGCGTGTAATCCGTCGGTTGACGCAGAAGAGCTCTTAAAAAAGTATCATTTTGTAGCATGGTGTCCCTTAGCGTGGCAGAGTCGATGAGCCCATTAGATATTCATCAATGGCGCGCGCTGCCTGACGACCCTCACGGATAGCCCATACTACCAAAGATTGTCCACGACGCATATCTCCCGCAGCAAAGACCTTGTCCAAACTGGTTTTATAGTTGTCGGTATTGGCAGCAATATTGCCACGGTTATCAAGACCAATATTCAGATCTTTAAGCATCCCCTCGTGCACCGGGTGCAGGTAACCCATAGCAAGTAACACCAGATCAGCTTTAACCTCAAATTCTGAACCAGGCACTTCTTTCATGACCATTTGTCCTTGATCGTTCTTTTGCCAATCAAGACGCACGGCGAGAAGTTTTTCAACTTTACCATTACTACCTAGAAATGCTTTAGTAGCCACACTCCAATCACGTTGACAACCTTCCTCTTGTGAACTGGAGGTTCTCATTTTCATGGGATAGTTAGGCCATACCAGTGGTTTGTTTTCTTTTTCAGGTGGTCGTGGCATCAATTCAAATTGCGTAACTGAGGCAGCTCCTTGACGAATGGATGTACCCACACAGTCAGAACCTGTATCACCACCACCGATCACCACCACATGTTTACCTGTGGCAAGGATATTGTTGTTAACGCTATCACCGGCATTGCGTTTGTTTTGCTGTGGTAAAAAAGACATGGCAAAGTGAACACCCTCCAAGTCACGTCCCGGTACAGGAAGATCTCGAGGATGTTCAGAGCCACCGGTAAGTAGCACAGCATCAAAATCCTTTAACAATTCATCAGTGCTTAAGTTAACACCAACATGAACGTTGGTTTTAAAGCTTACTCCTTCTGCTCTCATTTGTTCCATACGGCGATCAATGAGATGTTTTTCCATTTTAAAATCAGGGATACCATAGCGAAGTAAACCACCGATACGGTCATTCTTTTCAAATACAGTCACCTCATGCCCAGCGCGCGCAAGCTGTTGAGCCGCAGCAAGTCCTGAAGGACCTGAGCCTACAACGGCCACTTTTTTACCAGTTTTTTGTGCGGCAATTTGTGGTTTAACCCAGCCTTGTTCCCAACCATGATCAATAATAGTGTGTTCAATATTTTTAATGGTTACAGCATCACTATTGATATTTAATACACAGGCAGCCTCACAGGGGGCAGGACAAATACGGCCGGTGAATTCAGGAAAGTTATTGGTTGAGTGCAGCGTTTCCAGTGCACTTTGCCATTGCCCTTTATAAACCAAATCATTCCAATCTGGAATAATATTGTTAACAGGACAACCTGTTTGACAGAAAGGAATACCGCAATCCATGCAACGTGAGCCCTGTGTACTCACAGACTCAAGAGAAAGCGGAATAGTAAACTCTGAATAGGTTTTAACGCGCTCTTCAGGGGGAAGGGAGGTGAGATCTTGTCTTGCAACCTCCATAAAGCCAGTAATCTTACCCATGTTGTATCACCTTATTATCTTCTTGATGTTGTTCACGTGCCAATTCAATTAATGCACGACGATATTCCATTGGCATAACTTTAACAAAACGTGGCAAATAGTGATTCCAGTTAGCAAGAATTGTCTTGGCACGTTCACTGTTAGTATAGTGAGCATGTTTTTCAATAAGACTCTTCAGTAACTCGCTATCAGATTTACCAAGATGGTTAACTTTTACGCGACCATGGCTATCTAAGTTCCCACGGCTTTCTTCCAAAGCATTGTCTTCTTCAGGAATAGGCTCCAGTTCAACCATGGCGAGATTACAGCGTTTCTCAAAATCTCCTGCCTCATCGAGAACGTAGGCCACCCCTCCGCTCATACCGGCTGCGAAGTTGCGACCTGCCTCACCTAACACCACCACAGTACCACCTGTCATGTATTCGCAACCATGATCGCCCACTCCCTCAACCACAGCGGTAGCACCAGAATTTCTCACAGCAAAACGCTCTCCCGCCACACCGCGGAAGTAACATTCTCCAGAAATGGCACCATAGAGTACGGTGTTACCGACAATAATATTTTCTTCGGGTTTAATCGGACAAACAGGATCAGGATAAATCACAATACGACCACCACATAGTCCTTTACCGACATAGTCATTGGCCTCACCAACCAGCTCAAAGGTTACCCCTTTGGCCAAGAAGGCACCAAAACTTTGTCCTGCAGTACCATGCGCTTTGACAACAATAGTATCATCAGCTAAACCTTGATGACCATAGCGTTTAGCCACTTCACCTGAGAGCATAGCACCCACTGTACGATTTAAATTACGTACTTCAGTATTGATAGTGACGGGTTGTTGTTGCTCAAGAGCTGGTTGTGCTTCAACAATCAGTTGATGGTCAAGTGCTTGTTCAAGACCATGATCTTGTCTTTCTTTCCATGAACGAGCCACTTCTTTAGGCATATCAGGCTGATGGAAGATTCTTGAGAAATCGAGTCCTTTGGCTTTCCAATGTTCAATGCCTTTTTTCATGTCGAGCATATCAACACGCCCTACCATTTCATTGAAAGTTTTGAATCCCATTTGGGCCATGTATTCACGTACTTCTTCGGCGACAAAGAAGAAGTAATTAATCACATGCTCAGGTTGACCTGTAAATTTCTTAATTAATTCAGGATCCTGTGTTGCCACACCGACTGGGCAGGTATTCAAATGACATTTTCTCATCATGATACAACCCTCTACCACGAGAGGTGCGGTAGCAAAACCAAATTCGTCAGCGCCCAACAGTGCTGCGACCACCACATCACGACCTGTTTTCATTTGGCCGTCTGCCTGCACACAAATACGTCCGCGTAATTTGTTAAGTACCAGCGTTTGTTGTGTTTCAGCAAGACCTAACTCCCAAGGAGAGCCTGCATATTTAATTGAAGACAAGGGCGATGCACCAGTCCCACCATCATGACCTGAAATGGTCACGTGATCTGCGTGGGCTTTTGATACACCAGCGGCCACAGTTCCTACACCCACTTCGGAGACCAGTTTTACACTGATCCGAGCTTGCGGATTAACGTTCTTTAAGTCGTGAATTAATTGAGCCAAATCCTCAATGGAGTAAATATCATGGTGTGGTGGAGGAGAAATCAGTCCAACACCAGGCACCGAATGGCGCAGTTTACCAATGTATTTACTGACTTTGTGTCCTGGTAATTGACCGCCTTCACCCGGTTTAGCACCTTGAGCCATTTTAATTTGAATATCATCTGCATTAACCAAGTACTCTGCAGTCACACCAAAACGACCTGAAGCCACTTGTTTAATGGCTGAACGCATTGAATCACCATTAGCCATAGGCTTAAAGCGCACAGGATCTTCACCACCTTCACCGGTGTTAGATTTTCCACCAATACGGTTCATGGCAATAGCCAGTGTGCTGTGTGCTTCATGAGAAATGGAACCTAACGACATAGCACCCGTTGCAAAACGCTTAACGATGGATTGCGCACTCTCCACTTCAGAGAGAGGGATCGGTTGTGCTGTGGATTTGATTTCAAAGAGTCCACGCAGTGTCATCAATTTCTCAGATTGATCATTGATGGCTTTGGCATACTCACGATAAGTATTGTAACTACCAGTTTTAGTTGCAAGTTGTAGTTTGGAAATACTCTCCGGTGTCCACATATGAGCTTCACCACGGATGCGATAAGCATACTCACCGCCGGTATCAAGGGCGTTAGCATATAAAGGTGAATTGGAATAAGCTTGCTGATGTAGTTTAAATACTTCCTCAGCCACTTCCTCTAGGCCAATACCTTGAATTTTAGTAGCCGTACCAGAGAAATAACGTTCCACAAAACCACTATTTAATCCAACTGCTTCAAAAATTTGCGCACCCATATAAGATTGATAGGTGGAAATACCCATTTTTGAAGTCACTTTTAATAAGCCTTTTGACACAGCTTTAATGAAACGCTTGTGCGCTTCTTTAGCATCTACATCTTGGGGTAATAAATCACCCATATTACTGATGGTTTCAAATGCCAAATAGGGGTGAATGGCTTCTGCGCCATAACCGGCTAATAAGGCAAAATGATGAACTTCACGGGCTGATCCTGTTTCGATCACTAGTCCAGTATTGGTTCTTAATCCTTGTTTAACCAAATGATGGTGAACCGCTGCGGTTGCCAATAAACCTGGAATAGCAATATGGTTTTTATCAACTCCACGATCAGACAGGATTAATACATTAAACCCTTGTTTAACGGCCTCTTCGGCATCCATACACAATTGGTTGACGGCCCCTTCCATGCCTTTGGTACCATTGGCAACAGGGAAGTTAATGGACAGAACATGCGCCTTAAATTGATTGTTGGTGTACTGATCAATATGTCTTAACTTATTGATATCCTCGACAGATAAAATAGGTTGTGATACCTCTAATCTTGGTTGAGGCTCGTTACTATGCAGACCTAATAAGTTTGGTCTAGGGCCAATAAAAGACACCAATGACATGACTAATTCTTCACGAATTGGATCAATTGGTGGGTTGGTTACCTGAGCAAATAATTGTCTAAAGTACTGGTATAAGGATTTGGGGCGATTTGATAGTACAGCCAAAGGTGTGTCATCACCCATTGACCCCACAGCCTCTTGACCGGTGGTGGCCATCGGTACCATCAAGAACTTTAATTCCTCTTGCGTCATGCCAAAGGCTTGCTGACGATCAAGTAAGGTGGCGGTGTCTTCCGTTACTACTTCCTTGGGTGCAGGAAGTTCTTCCAGACGAGTCTGGGTTTTTAATAGCCATTCACGATAAGGGTGGGCACTAGCCAACTCTTTTTTGAGCTCAGCATCACTAATGATACGACCCTGCTCCATATCGATAAGAAGCATTTTGCCAGGTTGAAGGCGCCACTTTTTGATGATTTTTTCTTGCGCTATGGGTAATACCCCCATCTCTGATGCCATTAACACCAAATCATCACTGGTTTGCAAATAACGGGCAGGACGTAGACCATTACGATCTAGGGTGGCACCAATTTGGCGACCGTCAGTAAAGGCTACAGCGGCAGGGCCATCCCATGGCTCCATCAGCGCTGCATGATATTCGTAATAGGCACGACGCTCTTCATCCATTAACGGGTTACCGGCCCAGGCTTCTGGAATCAATAAAGTCATGGCTTGGGTAAGTGGGTAACCACCTGCCACTAACAATTCGAGGGCATTGTCAAAGCTCGCTGAGTCAGATTGACCCTCATCAATGAGAGGCCAGATACTTTTAAGATCTTCTCCTAATAACACCGACTCCATCGCTGCACGGCGCGCAGCCATCCAGTTGACGTTACCTCTTAAGGTATTGATCTCACCATTGTGCGCAATCATTCTGAATGGATGAGCTAAATCCCAGGTTGGGAAGGTATTGGTTGAGAACCGTTGATGAACTAGCGCTAAAGCAGACACCATTTCTGGGTCTTTTAAATCAAGATAGTAAGTACCTACTTGGTCAGCTAATAACATCCCTTTATAAATCATGGTACGTGATGACAATGAGGGAACATAAAACTCTTTACGATCTATGCCTAAGGCAATGACTTTATGTTCACTGCGCTTTCTTGCAACGAACAATTTACGTTCAAACGCATTTTGATCTGCGCAGTTATCACCCTGTGCAATAAAAATTTGTTTTATGACAGGCTCAACAACTTTGACGCTCTCGCCTAAACCGTTATTGTCAGTTGGTACGCTACGCCAGCCAAGTACGCGTTGCCCTGCTTCTTTCAAGCATTCAGCTAAGATATTTTCACACTGCTCGCGCTTTGTTGTATCTTGCGGGAGAAATACCATGCCTACGGCATAGTGGCCCACTTCAGGCAGGGTAATATTTAATGGAGTTGTTACTTTACGTAAAAAAGCATCCGGTAATTGAATGAGAATCCCTGCACCATCCCCAGCTAACGGGTCTGCACCTGTTGCGCCGCGGTGCGTTAAATGTTCAAGAATTTGTAAGCCCTGTTGAACAATACTGTGACTCTTGACCCCTTTAATATGGGCAACAAAACCCACACCACAAGCATCGTGCTCGTTAACCGGATCATAGAGACCTTGTTCAGATGGAATGTAAGGATGGTTCACTCGAATAACCTCTACCAATCAATAAAGTACTAATTGTTGTAAACGGCCAAAAAGGCAAAAATTTTTACCCAGACATCTTGTTTGTCCCAGCTTGCGGGACAAAGTTTCAGGAGCTTAGCATTTAACTAAGTTTTTATACCGGGCATAGGATGATACAGCCATAACAGCTTTAGGGCAACCCATTTCTAGTCTAGATATCCGTTAGCAACGAACAATAGGGTTTAGTTTTGTGGCGCATAAATAATTTCCTCTAACTGACAACCTAAACCGGTACAAGAAGATCGCCCTTCTGAGCTTACCTTAACAATCAATAGTTGATGATGATGTTTAGGCGGTAATATTTTATTTTTATAAGCAGCACAGCTGCCTTAGCTGAGGTAATGAGTAATGAATGGATTTGGATTAAACAAAACAAACTTTGTATTATTTAATGATGAAGTCGTACTTTTCAACTAAATAGGTTGTTCAGTGGCTGAGCCTATAAACTGTCCACTGTTTGGTGATAATACCTCTTTAATTAAACTTTCATTAACGTCTTGCGAGAGCATTGCTTTACCCAGTTTTTCAAGAAGAACATAACGAATTTTTCCAGCTTCTACTTTTTTATCTCCTGCCATGATGTCTAAGTAACGAGTAACACCAAGGTCTGGCGCTTGGTAAGGTAAATGTAATGCTCGCGATAAATTGATAATACGTTGTAGATCGTCTTTTGGTATCAAGCCTAAACGTTGTGAGAGTTCACTTGCAATTAACATTCCCACAGCCACCGCTTCACCGTGTAGCCAAGCCCCATAGCCCATTCCCGTTTCAATCGCATGACCGAAAGTATGACCAAAATTAAGTAGCGCTCTGAGACCTGTTGTTTCGTATTCATCCTCTGCCACAATTACCGCTTTATTATGGCAAGAGCGATAAATGGCTTCTGTGAGCGTTGCTTGGTCTCGCTCGTTAAGGAATGTGCTGTGCTCTTCTAGCCAAGTAATAAACTCAATGTCACGAATAAAACCATATTTAATCACTTCAGAGAGTCCTGCGCGGTATTCTCTGTCTGGTAATGTAGATAGGGTATCTGTGTCTGCCAATACTGCCCTCGGTTGGTGAAAAGCACCGATTAAATTTTTACCTAAGGGGTGATTAATGCCAGTTTTGCCACCCACAGAAGAGTCAACTTGAGCAAGTAAGGTGGTGGGTATTTGAATAAAGTTAATACCACGCAAAAAAGTGGCAGCAGCAAATCCTGTTAAATCACCGATGACTCCACCGCCCAGAGCAATCAACGTTGAACGTCGCTCAAAACGTGCTTCAACAAGAGCGTCTAATATTATGCGATAAGACTCAAAGTTCTTATAACTTTCTCCATCAGGAAGAATCACTTGTTTTACGGTCAGACCTGACTCGTTAAGCGTATTGCGAAGTGTCGCAAGATAGAGAGGCGCCACAGTGTCGTTGGTGACAATCATCACTTGTTTGCCAGTGATGTGTGGGGTAATCAGAGAACTATTTGATAGTAACCCTGAGCCAATATGAATAGGATAGGCTCGACCAAATAAATCAACGCTGAGTGTTTTCATGATGGGCTAAGTAATTGGTAATAGTTGTTTCAATAAAAGTGATCAGTTTATCAATACTGTGGTTAACAGTATCCACTTCAATATGAGCTGTTTCTTGATATAACGGATCACGTTCGCCAAAGAGCTGTTGGAGTTTTTTTAAAGGATCGGTATTTTGTAATAGGGGACGCTGACGATCTTTTTTGGTTCTTTTCCACAAATCCTCAACGCGCGCTCGTAAATATAGAGTCACGCCTTTATTATGAAGTAGTTGACGAGTCTCGGCATTTAATACTGCACCCCCTCCTGTGGCTAGCACGATACCAGGCTTGTCCACCAGTTCTTTGATGAGCTCCGCTTCGCGCAGACGAAAACCCGCCTCCCCCTCTAATTCAAAAATAGTGGCAATGGAGACCCCAGTACGAGCTTCTAATTCATGATCAGCATCAATAAATTCTAAGTGCAGTTTTTTAGCCAGTTGTCGACCAACGGTTGTTTTTCCTGCTCCCATCAAACCAATTAAAAAAATATTTGGAAATGTATTCATACTGTTATTGTACCCGTGCACCGCATATAATGGCGAGTAACCGTTTACGAGATGATGAATTATGATCTTCAAAAGATTGCTCTTGCCATTTGGCGTTCTTGTGGCATTAGGGCTCACCGGCGCTGCTCTTGTGGTACTTGCTATGGCTTTAATTTATCCAAGCCTGCCATCCCTTGAGGCCATGACTGATTATCGACCTAAGGTTCCCTTACGCGTATTTACTGCAGACAATCAATTAATTGGTGAATTTGGTGAAGAAAAGCGCGTCGTCATGAAATTGCGTACGGTTCCTTTAAGAATGCGCCAAGCTATTTTAGCTGCAGAAGATGATCGTTTTTATCAACATGGAGCGGTAGATTATCAAGGTGTGTTAAGAGCTTTTATGGCTGATATTTTCTCTGGCAGTGCCAAAGAAGGAGCCAGTACCATTACCATGCAAGTGGCTAGAAATTTCTTTTTAAGTAATGAGCGTACGCTCACCCGTAAAGTATCTGAAATTCTATTGGCCTACAAAATTGAAAGTAATTTATCTAAAGATCAAATTTTAGAGCTCTATATTAATCAAATTTATTTAGGCCAACGTGCCTATGGCTTTGGGGCAGCAGCTTTTACTTATTATGGGAAGCCTCTTGATCAGTTGACCGTTGCTGAGATGGCCATGCTGGCAGGACTACCTAAGGCGCCATCCCGTTATAACCCGATGATTAACCCAAAACGCGCCGCCTTAAGGCAACAATATGTATTAAGACGTATGCGCGAATTAAATTATATTAATGTGGCTGAATACAATTATGCACTGGAGCATCCTGGGCATGTGGCTGACAGTCATTCCATTTATTCTGTTAAAGCAGATTATGTGGCTGAGATGGTTCGTCAATATATGGTGAAAGCCTATGGTGAGAGAGTATATGGTCTTGGTTATAAAGTCATTACTACACTCTATAAATCTAACCAAAATGCAGCGTATGCTGCTGTACGTCGTGGGGTAATGGCTTATGATCATCGCCATGGCTACCGTGGACCCGAAGACAGTGTTGACCTTCCTGATCATGCTGTCACGGATGCCGATCTTGAGGATGCACTCTCTGATTATGATATTAGTAATGCCTTGTATCCGGCGGTGGTAGTCGATGCGTCAGCACAAGAGGTGCGAGCCTACGTGAAAACTGCCGGTGTCATGATATTGCGCGGTGAACAACTTAAATTTGTCCAAGCAGCATTAGGTGATAAAGCCAAACCAAATATTCGCATTAAACGTGGTTCAATTATTCGCCTTGAGCAAGAGGATAACGGCACGTGGGTTATTTCGCAGTATCCTAAAGTAGAGGCGGCATTGGTATCGTTGGATAGTCATACCGGAGCTATTCGTGCCTTAATAGGTGGTTTTGATTTTGATAACAGTAAATACAATCATGCCCTACAAGCCTATCGCCAACCTGGGTCAAGTTTTAAGCCTTTTATTTATTCAGCGGCTTTAGAAAAAGGCTACATGCCGGCAACCCTCATGGATGATTTACCAATATCTATTAATGATCCGAATTTAAATGGTGGGCAACCATGGCAGCCACATAATTATGAGAATGAGTATCTGGGACCCATGCCATTACGTTTAGCCTTAGCTAAATCAAAAAATATGGTGGCCATTCGATTATTACAGGCAATTACACCGAGTTATGCTCATCAGTATATTACCCGCTTTGGTTTTGATCCTGATCGTCACCCCCCTTATTTAAGTATGGCTTTGGGTTCAGGGCTTGCTACTCCCATACAAATGGCAACGGCTTACGCTGTATTTGCTAACGGTGGTTTTAGAGTAAAACCATTTTATATCGATCATATTGTGGATGCTCAAGGCAAAATCATCAGTCAGACCATCCCACAGGTGGCAGGGGAGGGGGCAGAACAGGTGATTGATGAACGCAATGCCTTTATCATGAGAAGTATGTTGAAAGAGGTGATCCGTCAAGGTACGGCAGTGAAAGCGCAAGTATTAGGACGCTCTGACATTGCTGGTAAAACAGGGACCACCAATGATCTAGTGGATGCATGGTTCACTGGTTTTCAGCCATCTCTGGTGGCGGTGGCATGGGTGGGTTTTGATAAACCAGTAACCTTAGGTTCAGGAGAGACTGGGGCGCATGCAGCACTACCTATTTGGATCGACTACATGGCCGTTGCACTCAATCATATTCCTGAAGCAGAAGAGAATATTCCTCCAGGAGTCGCCTATGTGCCGATTAATCCTAGTACAGGTAAACCAGATCCAGCGGGTACCGTAAAGGATTATGTTTACACAGATAACAGGTAATTGATGGCTCAAGGAAAGCGTCAGCAGCGCGAGCACCTAGCCTATCTTGCGGCACGCCTTCTGGCCGAAGATGGATCCATTGATTTTGCTCAAGCTAAACGTAAAGCAGCGCGTCAAGCAGGCATCACCAACCCACAGTATTTGCCTGATAATCGTGAGATTGAGGAAGCGCTAAGAAGTTGGCAGAGTCTTTATCAGCAAGATGAGTTGCCGCTACGGCGTTTATATTTAAGACGTATTGCCTTAGCTGTGATGCAAGATTTTTTAGCGTTTAATCCTTACTTAGTGGGTTCCGTATTAAATGGTTATCCAGGGCCCCATTCTGATATTAATATTCATATTTTTTCAGATCAGCAAAAAGAATTTGAAATGGTGTTGCTTAATCTCGGTATTGATTTCACCAGTGAAACCAAGTCGGTGAAATTAGGAGATAGAACCTTCTTGGCAGAGCAGTATTCTTTTTATCAAGAAGGGGTAGTGATTAACTTGTTATTACTACCCGAGAACGCCGAGCGCATTAGCCCAAAAGCCCCAGATAAACGCGCTCTTGAGCGAGCGCGTATTAATCAATTAAAAGAGCTTATTGATAAATAAAAGGCTTAATAAACCTTATTTAGTATATTGTAGAGTGTTTTTAAAAGCACTATTAAAAGATCTTTATAAAATGTGATATGAAAGAGGTAATATGGCACACACCATTTTGTCTACTATTTCTGCTAGTGTTACCGAGCTTAAGAAAAACCCAATGGATACAGTTGCTGCTGGTGAAGGGTTTCCTGTAGCTATCTTAAATCGTAATGAGCCCGTCTTTTACTGTATTCCTGCCAAGGCTTATGAAGAGTTAATGGAACATCTTGAAGACCTCGAGCTGAATGCAATTGCTAACGCTCGCCGTGGTCAAAAAACAATACGAGTCAATATGGATGACTTATAAATTAGACTTTTATGAACAAGCGTTAAAGGAATGGAGAAAGCTTGATCAATCTATTCAAGTTCAATTAAAACAGAAACTTGCAGAACGCCTTGAGTCACCAAGAGTGCCAGCATCTAAACTTAGAGACAGTAAAGATCATTATAATATCAAGCTAAGAGGCTCTGGTTATCGACTTGTTTACGAAGTTCAGGATCACATTGTTACCGTACTGGTGGTTGCAGTTGGCAAGCGTGACAAAAATGACGTTTATTCGAAGGCTGGCCAACGTTTTCTTTTTTGACACAATCAGTAAGTAACTGAGTTTACTGACTCAAATAATTATGTAAGTGGTTTTCTACAATTAATGAGCGGCATACTACCGATTGGTTTTTGCTGCGCGCCGTCAACGTTATAATCATATTTACAATGATTTTAGCATCTGCGCTGCTTCAATAGCAAAATAGGTCAGCACTCCATCTGCTCCTGCTCGTTTAAAGCACAGAAGTGACTCTAGGATGCATTTTTTATCTAGCCATCCCGCGTTGATTGCCCCTTGTAACATGGCGTACTCACCACTTACTTGATAGGCAAAAGTAGGGACTTTAAAGGTATCTTTGACACGATGAACGATATCAAGATAAGGTAGCCCTGGTTTTACCATGACCATATCTGCCCCTTCCTCTAAATCAAGTCCCACTTCCCATAGGGCTTCATTGCTATTGGCAGGATCCATTTGATAGGTTTCTTTACTCCCTTTACCCAATTGCTTAGCTGAGCCTACCGCATCTCTAAATGGACCGTAAAAGCTGGAAGCGTATTTGGCGGAATAGGCCATAATTCTGGTATGAATATAGTTGGCACTATCTAATTCTTTGCGAATAACGCCTACCCGACCATCCATCATGTCAGAGGGAGCGACTACGTCAGCGCCAGCCTGGGCCTCTACCAAGGCTTGTTTGGCAAGGGCGTGAAGTGTTTCTTCATTCAACACATAGCCGTTGTCATTAATAATGCCATCCTGACCGTGGCTTGTGTAGGGATCAAGTGCTACGTCAGTAATTAAGCCTAATTCTGGGAAACGCTCTTTGAGAGCTCTCACCGTTCTTGGGAGCAAGCCCTCTGGGTTCCAGGCTTCTTCAGCGCCAAGAGATTTTTTATCGCTCTCGATCACTGGAAATAAGGCCAGTGCTGGGATACCTAATTCTAAACAGTGTTCAGCGGTATGACATAACTTGTCGATACTTTGTCTATGAATGCCTGGCATTGACGCCACAGCTTGCTCTTTATTGGTTCCTTCTATAACAAACACAGGATAGATTAAGTCATTGTTTGTTAATGTATTTTCCTGGACAAGACGACGTGTAAAAGAATCAAAACGGTTACGCCGTGGGCGTCGATGCGGAAATTGTCCTAATACTTGCATACTAAATCCCTTTAATTTTTAAAAATGATTGAACTTTATCATTCATTCTTGACTCTACCAATCGGTTGGTCAATTACTGTTAATTACCAACGCCTGCTCTCTCCCTATGCAGGTGCCTTATTTTTTAATATAGGCCTTTACCCCCCACCCTTCCCAATTGTGGGGGGTTTTTTTTGCTACTACTCATCTAACTCTTTAATTTGATTATCTTTTTTAAAGAAAGAATGAAGTATTTCAGTCACCTCATCAAAACCTTGCCTAGTATGACTAGAAAAAGGTACCACTTGATAAGGTAGTTTTAATGACTTTAATTCATTTTTCACTTCATGTAAGACTTTGGTTTGTCCTCCTCGACCCAATTTATCTGCTTTAGTTAATAAAATGAGCAAGGGTTTACCGGTAGGCTCAAACCATTCTAATAATTGTCGATCAAGATTAGTCAACGGATGACGGATATCCATTAAAACCACTAAAGCCTGTAAGGATTCACGATAGGTTAGATAATCGGATAACAACTTTTGCCAATGTAATTTAACTGAAAGTGGTACCTCAGCATAACCATATCCTGGTAAATCCACTAAAAAGCACTCATCTCCCAGCGAAAAGTAGTTAATATGCTGTGTTCTTCCAGGAGTTTTACTGGTAAAGGCTAGTTTTCGTTGTTGTGTTAAACAATTAATGGCACTGGATTTCCCGGCGTTGGAACGACCAGCAAAGGCTACCTCGATGATGTTGTCTTGAGGTAAGCCTTTCCACTCGTTAACGGTAATAAAAAATTTAGCTTGCTGAAAATTCACGCTTCTTATCCTTAACCTGCCAACTCACAAAACACTTTTTCAGCGGCTTCGAGTGTTTCATGGAGTTCTTGTGTGCCATGCACAGAGGAGACAAAGCCTGCTTCATAGGCAGATGGTGCCATGTATATACCTTCTTTTAACATGCCATGGAAAAAGCGTTTGAATAAGGCAATATCCGCTTTCATTACCTGTTCCAAGTTACCGGGACACTCTTTTTGAAAGTGTAGACCAAACATGCCACCCACAGAGCAGGAAGAGAGTGCAAAGCCGTAGCGTGTGCCAATTTCCGTGATGCCATCCATCACAGCCCGTGTCATATCACCTAAGCGCTCAAAAAGACCGGGCTCGCTCGCTAACTCCAAATTAATTAAACCTGCCGTCACGGCAACCGGGTTACCAGAGAGAGTACCTGCTTGGTAGACCGGACCCAGAGGTGCCAGATGCTCCATAATATCGCGGCGACCACCGAAAGCTGCTAGAGGCATACCGCCACCAATTACCTTGCCTAAGGTGGTGAGGTCAGGTTGTATACCATAAATGGATTGAGCGCCACCTAGTGCCACCCGAAAGCCTGTCATCACTTCATCAAAAATTAATACTGCCCCGTATTCTTGGGTTAATTCTCGACAGGCCTGTAAAAACTCACGTTGTGGCAGAACCATGTTCATATTGCCTGCTATGGGTTCGACGATAATTGCAGCGATCTCTTCGCCATAGCGCTGAAAACATTCTTTTAAAGCATGGGCATCGTTGTAGGGTAACACTAAGGTATGTGAGGCGAGATCAGCAGGAATACCCTTTGAATCAGGTTGCCCTAAGGTCAGCGCTCCTGAACCCGCTTTCACTAATAAGGCATCACCGTGACCATGGTAACAACCATCAAACTTGATGATGTTAGTGCGTCCGGTAAAGCCACGCGCTAGACGTATGGCACTCATGGTAGCCTCAGTTCCTGAACTGGTGAGGCGCACCATTTCAATGGAGGGGACAAGACCAATAATTCTTTCGGCAAGATCTATCTCAAGCTCAGTGGGTGCGCCAAAACTCATCCCATCTTGAGCCACACGGCAGACTGCATTAACAATATCTGGGTGGGCATGGCCGTGTAATAGGGGACCCCAGGAACAAACAAAATCAATATATTCACGGCCCTCAGCGTCCCAAAAGCGCGGCCCTTTTCCTTTTTTAAAAAAACGTGGTGTTCCTCCTACGCTACGAAAAGCGCGAACAGGAGAGTTAACGCCACCGGGAATGACGAGTTGTGCACGATTAAAAAGTTGTTCGTTAGGCGTGTTCATGCTGCTTCCTTGCTTCAATAAGTTGTTGGAATTGTTGTACTGTGCTCTCTAAGGTGGTTAAGTTGCTCAATGCCTGCACCACGGCAATGGCTGTTACTCCTGTGTTTAATATCACACTAGCATTGTCAAGATTAATACCACCAATCGCAACCGTTGGTATAGTTAATAGAGTTTGAGATTCACTAAATAAATGAAGTGGTGCCAATACGGCCTGGGGCTTAGTTTGTGAAGCAAAGACACTGCCAAAGGCCACGTAATCGGCACCCTTGTGTTGAGCCTCAACAGCTAACTCAAGACTGTTGTAGCATGAGGCGCCCACCATCAATCTGTGAGAGGGGAAGCGCTCTTGTAATTCTGTCAAAGTGAGATCACTCGCTCCTAAATGAACACCATGAGCATTGATTTCAGTAGCTAAGTCCACATGGTCATTAATGATTAAATGGCCATCATGGTGAGTAATCAGTTGATTAAGAATCTGGGCTTCATCAAGCATCTGTTGCTTGGATAGTTGTTTACGTCGATACTGAAACCATTGCACACGGTGTGCCAGTAAACATTCAGCCCATTCAATTAATTGATTGAAGCCAAAGGACTCTGGTGTGATGGCATAAAGGCCAGAGGGTGTGGCGTGCTTAATGTGTGTCACCCGCGTGTCGATCCTCTCTAGCCCAGAACAGTCGATCAGGAATGGGTTGCCCCATCCCTAAGCGAAAAGCATCTTTGAGTGTTTGCCAGGTGTACTCCTGTGCCTCAGCCACTGCCTCGGCAATATCTAACCCTTGAGCAAGTCCTGCTGCAATAGCAGAACTCAATGTACAGCCTGAGCCATGATAACTTCCTGACAAGCGCTCCCAACCATCAGCACGAATAACCCCTTCACGGCCGTAGAGCGTATTAATCACTTGTGTGGTGTGGTGATGGGTACCCGTAATCAACACATATTCACAGCCTGTAGCAAGAATCTCTTCGGCAGCCAGCGTTAAATCTTGATTGTCTTCCTCTTGATTGTCATCGGAGGTGAGTCGCAGTATTTCAAGTGTGTTGGGCGTGATGATCGTAGATTGAGGGATAATTAAATCTTTGAGAGCTGCAATCATGTCTTCAGAGGCCAACTCATCTCCACGGCCACTGGCTAATACAGGATCCAATACCAATGGAATTTCTGGGTAATCTGAGACGATTTCAGCAATAGCTGCGATATTCTCAATACTCCCTAATACGCCTAGTTTGAATACGGAAACAGGAACATCCTCTAGAATACAACGGGCTTGATCGGCCACCCATTCTGCATCGAGTGGAAAAATATCTTCCACACCCGTGGTATCTTGAATGGTGACTGCCGTTACCACAGACAAGGGATGACAGCCCATACTCGATAGCGTCATGATATCAGCTTGTAGTCCTGCTCCTCCGCTCGGGTCGGTGGCTGCAAAAACAAGTACGGCTGGTGGTGGAGTGGTCATGATACAGTTGCTCTAAAAGGCGTCCGGTTTTATGATGTTCGTTTTGCGTATTAATCCTAAGTAAAGCGGATTAATACACTTTCAGTAAAATTCATTTTAACTCAAATTTTAGGAAAAGTATGAATACAGAAGCACCTTTTAAGACCTATTTATGTTTAATTTGTGGCTACATCTACGATGAAGAGCAGGGTGATCCAGAGGAAGGGCTCGCCCCTGGAACACGTTGGGAAGACGTACCAGTTAACTGGGTATGTCCTGAATGTGGCGCTAGAAAAGAAGATTTTGAGATGATTGAAATCTAACCATTAGCCCAATCAACCCATCCTTGATAGGCACTAACAAGAATTAATAGGCCAAATATAATCCGATAGTAAGCAAATGAGGTAAAACGGTGCTGGCTCACAAAACGCAATAATGCCCGCACCGTAATAAAGGCAAAAATAAAAGAAAACACACTGCCTACAGCAAATAAAGCAATATCCTCACGATGAAATAAGTGATGGTACTTCACCACTTCATACACGGTTGCTGCAAATAAGGTTGGGATCGCCAAAAAGAAAGAAAATTCTGTGGCAGCTTCTCGAGACAAACCAAAAAACAATGCCCCCATGATGGTGGCTCCCGAGCGTGAAGTTCCTGGAATCAATGCTAGTGACTGACAAAAACCAATCTTGAGTGCTGTTTGCCAATTCATATCATCCACTGAATGAATCACAGGCTTTTCTTTTCTGGCTTCAATCCACAGAATAAAAACAGCGCCAATGATGAAAGCCAGCGCCACGGGTAAGGGTGCAAACAAAGTGGCTTTGATTTTTTTAGCGAATAATAAACCCAATATTGCAGCTGGCATAAAAGCCAACAACAAATTAAAGGTAAAACGTTGCGCTGATTTATCCTGGGGCAGACCTACTAATACTTGGCCGATTTTACGGCGATACTCCCAGCACACGGCAAGAATCGCTGCCAACTGAATAACGATTTCAAAGACTTTGCCTTTTTCATCATTAAAATTAAGCAGGCTTCCTGCTAATATTAAGTGTCCCGTTGATGAGACAGGTAAAAATTCAGTTAAGCCTTCAACTGTTCCTAATATCGCCGCTTTGACAAGTAATAACTCACTCACACCGAACCCTTATAGTTTTTTGTATAAATCAAGACCTGTTTGACTAAACTCTTGGGCTTTTTCCGCCATTCCTTGAGTAAGTGCTTGCTCTTCGCTAACGCCAACAGATTGTGCGTAATCACGTACATCTTGAGTGATTTTCATGGAGCAGAAATGCGGTCCACACATGGAGCAGAAATGAGCCAGTTTCGCTCCCTCTTGGGGTAGGGTTTCGTCATGAAATTCGCGCGCCTTGTCAGGATCAAGACCTAAATTAAATTGATCCTCCCAGCGGAATTCAAAGCGTGCTTTAGATAGAGCATTATCTCTGATTTGTGCTCCTGGATGTCCTTTGGCAAGATCTGCAGCGTGGGCGGCAATTTTGTAGGCCATAATGCCGTCTTTAACGTCATTTTTGTCTGGTAGCCCCAAATGCTCTTTAGGCGTTACATAACACAGCATGGCAGTACCAAACCAGCCAATCATGGCAGCCCCAATGGCTGAGGTAATATGATCATAGCCTGGTGCAATGTCGGTAGTAAGCGGGCCTAGTGTGTAAAAAGGCGCTTCATGGCAGAGCTTCAACTGCCAATCCATGTTCTCTTTAATTTTATGCATGGGCACATGACCCGGTCCTTCAATCATCGTTTGCACGTCATGGCGCCAGGCAACGGAGGTGAGCTCTCCCAAGGTCTCAAGTTCAGCAATTTGTGCCCGATCATTGGCATCATAAATTGAGCCTGGGCGCAGTCCGTCACCCAAAGAAAAGCTCACATCATAGGCTTTCATGATGTCGCAGATATCTTCAAAATGGGTATATAAGAAGTTTTCTTTATGGTGAGCTAAACACCATTTGGCAAGAATTGAGCCGCCACGGGAAACAATCCCTGTCATGCGTTGTGCTGTCAGGGGAATATAAGCTAAGCGCACACCGGCGTGAATAGTAAAGTAATCCACTCCCTGTTCAGCTTGTTCAATTAAGGTATCTCTAAAAATCTCCCATGTGAGCTCTTCTGCTTTACCATCCACTTTTTCAAGTGCTTGATAAATGGGTACCGTACCAATGGGTACTGGCGAGTTACGAATTATCCATTCACGGGTTTCATGAATATTTTTACCTGTGGATAGATCCATTACCGTATCGCCACCCCAACGAATAGCCCAGGTCATTTTTTCCACTTCTTCTTGAATACTAGAACCTAAAGCTGAATTACCAATGTTGGCATTGATTTTCACTAAGAAGTTTCGCCCAATAATCATGGGTTCTAATTCTGTATGGTTAATGTTGGCGGGGATAATAGCGCGTCCTCTTGCCACTTCATCACGCACAAACTCTGGGGTAATCATGGGCGGAATGGCTGCATCAAAGGAGTGCCCTGGGTGCTGCTGCGATAATAGGCGATGTATATCTTTACCTTGTTCCTTAAATTGTTCCAGCATTTCCTCACGGCGTGAATTCTCACGAATGGCAATAAACTCCATTTCAGGGGTCACGATGCCTTGGCGCGCGTAGTGCATTTGGGTCACGTTATGCCCGGATTTGGCGCGACGGGGCTCACGTTTCAATTCAAAACGAAAGCTTGCTAGTTGTGGGTCAACTAAACGCTCTTGGCCATAGGTTGAGGTGGGACCTGATAGGAGTTCTGTATCATTGCGCTCCACGATCCATTGTTCTCTAAGAGCTGATAATCCTTGGCGAATATCAATCTTCACCGTCGGGTCTGTATAGGGACCAGAGGTATCATAAACAGTAATGGCTGGATTTACTTCGTCACCCCGAAGGCTTGGTGTGGGGTGCTGAGAAATCTCACGCATCGGTACGCGAATATCAGGGCGAGAACCGGTAACATATATTTTGCGCGATGCGGGTAAGGGTTGAACCGCGTTTTCATCAACGCTGGCATTCTGCGACAAAAATGGGGGTTTTGCATTCATGGCAACAACTCCAAAAAAACATCAAATTAATTAGACTATGAGTTTACCTCGAAAACAGGTTTTCGTCCTTTAACTCGAGAGTTTCTTTTTGTTTTCCATGTTTTTGGTAGAATAGGGTTTTTAGCTTTCTGGGAGTCGTCCGTGAATACCGAACAAGCCCGCTTTAATATGGTTGAGCAGCAGATTCGTCCTTGGGATGTGCTTGACTTCACTGTTCTTGATCTTTTGTACGAAGTTAAAAGAGAAGAATTTGTTCCGGCACCCTATCGCCAGATGGCTTTCATGGACACAGAAATTCCCTTGGCTAATGGTGAGTCGATGCTGTCACCTAAATTAGAGGCACGGTTACTGCAATCCTTAGAATTGAAACCACATCACAACGTATTAGAAATTGGTACAGGTAGTGGTTACATGGCAGCACTCATGAGTCGCCTCGCAAAGTCAGTAACCACCCTTGAAATTCACCATGATCTTGCCCAACAAGCTCAAGCTAAACTAAGCCGCAGTGGATTTAATAATGTATCAGTCATTATTGGTGATGGTGCTCAAGGTTACGGTCAGGCTCTTAACTGGGATGCCATTGTTTTAAGTGGTTCAGTCCCACAATTACCTCAAAGTTTGTTAGATCAACTTGCGGTGGGTGGCGTACTGGTGGCGGTAGTAGGATTTGCCCCTGCCATGTCAGTGACGCGGGTAAAACGTGTGAGCGAAAGAGACTACCATACTGAAGTACTCTTTGAGACGGTCATTCCCGCCTTACATCATGTGGAAAAAACCTCACGTTTTGAGTTTTAATCAGGTTTGACGTAACTGACCTCAAGAATATCAATCTCGCGTCTGCCAGAGGGGCTCATAAAGCTAACCCGATCCCCTTCGCGCGCTTTAAGGAGCGCCTTGGCGATAGGAGAAATCCAACTAATTTTGCCTTGAGAGGGATTGGTTTCATCAATGCCCACAATTTGAAAGCGTTGCTCAATGCCTTGTTCATCGGCAATGAGCACATAGGCGCCAAAGAAAATCTGATCATTACCCAATTGCAATTGGGGATCGACCACCTGAGCGATTTCTAGGCGTTTAGTAATGAAACGCAATCTACGATCAATTTCCCGCAGACGGCGTTTACCGTAAATATAGTCTCCGTTTTCTGAGCGGTCACCATTGGACGCTGCCCAGGCAACGGTTTCAACTACTTTAGGGCGTTCCTCACGAATCAACCATTCCATTTCGTTTTTTAAGCGCTCAAAACCCTCTGGTGTAATGTAATTGGGACCCTTAGTAGGAAGCGTTGAGGGATTTAATTCCTCATCATCGTCATGATCGGGTTCTTTGACAAAATCTTTAATAAACTCTTTCATTGCTAAAACCCTGGATATCTTGTGGCGGATGTGTCTTTTTGGGTTAATGACCAAAGCGCAGAAGTATTGCGATCCTTGTTACTACTTACCGCGATCTCACCAACCGTATAGTGAGATTCTTTGCAAGCGCTTCGAGAGACTTCCAACCCTATCTTGATGCTTATGATCCTGCGCTGTTTCTTCTCTTTTTGAACTGCGACGTACTGACAGAACAGTCCGCGTAGATGGTATCCATAATTTTCCCTTAAAGTAATAGCTGAAAATATAGCTATTCTTACAGGTATGATCAAGGGGGGTTATACATTATTATTCCCACACCATAACTCTAATAGAACTTTCCTCTCCGCCATATTGATACTAAGAGCCAACTAAACTGATTTATTCATAACCTGCATATTGTCCCTGATCTCAATCACAATACAGTCAAGATGCACGATAGGGTAAATAGCGTCCAATGAACAAGACGGCTATTCTATAACCAATACATCCAGTGTAAAGCGATCCACGAATCAGATCGTAGGCATTGATTTCTGAAAGAATAATAGTCTAATATTATTTCCATAGAAAGGATACTGATCATGAATGCATCTGCCCGCAACCTAGCTACCAAGCTAGACTCATCTTCGGTGCTGACCAAAGCTGTGGCACGCGCCGCTGAGCGGTTGGATATCTCGCGCGCCTTGCTCGTCAAGATCCTGGGCGTCAGCCCGCCCACGGTGACCCGCCTCTACAACGGCGACTACAAGCTCGATGAGCGCCGCAAGGAATGGGAGTTCGCCTTGCTTTTCTTACGCGTGTTCCGATCGCTGGATTCCATCTTCCTTGCGGCTGCCTAGCGAAACGCTAGGTGTTGTCCCCGCCTAAGAAGGAGAATGTGCGGATAAATAGTCATATTGTGTGAGTCATATAACGTTGAATCAAGGTCAAAATCGCATCAGTTGCACCTTGATGGGTTAAGGTGAAATGTTTACCAGCCTCTCCCATTTGTGCCCGTTTGGTGGCGTCTTGCAGGAGTTCGGGGATGAGTGTGAGTAACTCCTCCACTTTGTTAAAACGCATAGCAGCTCCTGCGTCCAGCGCAAAACGCGCTGCTTCTTGAAAATTATAAGTATGCGGACCAACAACCACAGGGCAGCCCATAGCGGTGGCTTCGATTAGATTTTGTCCACCAAAGGGCAGGATACTGCCACCCATAATGGCCATGTCCGCTGCTTGATAATAGTTACCCATTTCTCCCATGCTGTCACCTAACAATACACTCACCTCATCAGGAACCGCTTCATGTTGACTGCGTTTTATAAAAGCAATATTTTTTCTGGCAAGAAGGGATGCCACCTCATTAAAGCGTTGTGGATGACGTGGGACGATGATGAGGAGTTGCTTGTCAATGGTTAAGCGTTTAAATATGGCTATGATGAGTTCCTCTTCTCCAGCTCTAGTGCTTGCTGCAAGCCACACGGGTCGATCATTAGACCAGAGGTGACGCAGGTTTTCTGTGGATGTATCCTGAACTGTTTTAGCTGCATCAAATTTAATGTTTCCTACAACTACCACTTCGTGTGCGCCTAATAACTTAAAGCGTTCAGCATCCTGTGCAGATTGCGTCGCAATCACACTTAATTGATTGAGTATCTCTTTAGTGAGTGGTTGATAACGCAAGTATTTCTCAAAAGAGCGCTGTGACAGCCGTGCATTAACAAGAAGTAATGGAATTTTCTGCTCCCGACATTGCACAATGAGCTCAGGCCAAATTTCTGTTTCTAACAAAATACCCATGTCAGGCTGAATACGTTTTAAGAAACGTTGTACTGCACCCTTGGTGTCATAGGGCAGATAGCAACGAAAGGCGAGTTGATTAAAATGATTCTCATCGGTTGCTCGTCCGGTGGGCGTCATGTGAGTGAGTACAATACTGTGTTCTGGGTAGCGCTCTTTGAGGCGTTTAACAAGAGTGAGCGCTGCTCGCGTTTCACCAACGGATACGGCATGTAACCAAATCACGGGACCTTGTTTTTTGAAGGGCACAAAACCTAAACGCTCGAGCCAATGTTGACGGTAGCGAGGATCAAGACGGCCTTTCCACCATAGCCTTAAAAAAGCCAGCGGTAAAAGACAATGAATGAGAAAACGATAGCGAATCATAAGCACAATGTCATTATAGAGCTTACCTCAGGCATCATGCCAATGCCCCCCACATTAACGGCGCGTTCACTACCATACACCCCGGTTGCTTGAGGATCGGTGTCAGTATAAATGGCGATTACTTTTTGTTTCAGTGCCACAGCCAAATGAGTGAGTCCCGTATCCACGCCCACAACAAACTCTGCCTCTTGTAATAGACTGGCAAGCTTTGTTAAAGAGGATTTAGGCAGAGCAAAAGCACCGTTAATCTCTTTGGCAATCAACTGCGCTCTGTGATGTTCTTTAGCATTACCTGAGGGCAGTAAAATTGCTAACCCTTGCATGGCTAGTTGTTGTCCTAAATCGACCCAATGCTCAATGGGCCACTCTTTACTTGCACGACTTGTGGCATGCAAAAAAACCACATAAGGTGAAAGAGGACGCTCGGAATGTAATAAAGGTGGCGCTGCAATACCATAAGCTACCTCTTTAGGTGGAGTGTAGCCAAATACCTGGGCTAATAGCTGTCGGTTACGTTCTACGGCATGCAGTTGCCAGGATACGTGGTGGGTATGTTGATAACAATAGCTTGCCAAGGGTTCACGAATACTATGCTTATCATAGCCGTGACGCCTACCTGGTAATAGTCTTGCAATAACCGCGCTTTTTATTAGCCCCTGACAATCAATTGATAGATCATAGGATGTATGACGAATATCTTGTAAGCGATGAAATAACTCGCGCCAGGTGGCAACTTGTAACCAATGATGGCGCCAACGTCTTAAGGCAATGGTTTTAACCTGTTTAACTTGATTGTGCAAAGCTGGAATTTCTTTAAACGACTCTTCCACCAACCAATCAATCTCAATCTCTGGACGATAATGAGCCAAGTCCGTTACAGCGGGCAAGGCGTGAATCACATCTCCAAGCGATGACGTTTTAATGAGTAACAATGTCGACATGTGAGCATTGTAGGACGCTCGCCTCAAACAAGCTACTTTTTCCTGTTACAAGAATTCATGGTTTGCCATTAATTGGCTTTTTTTGTCATGTTAGAATGCTTTCATGAAAATTTTACTTACAGGGGCAGCAGGGTTTATTGGCATGCATGTGGCACAGAGGTTGTTGGAACAAGGCCACACTGTTATTGGTGTTGATAATCTAAACTGCTATTACTCCGTTCAATTAAAGCGTGATCGTTTAAGTCGATTACAGGCTATTGATCATTTTCATTTTTATGAGTTAAGCGTTGAAAACCGTGAGGCAGTAGAAGCTCTTTTTAAACAATACAGCATTGACCAAGTAATCCATTTGGCCGCTCAAGCGGGCGTGCGCTATTCATTAGAAGCGCCCTATACCTATGTGGATAGTAATGTCACAGGCTTTCTCACTATTCTTGAGATGTGTCGTTTTTATTCTGTTAAACATTTACTCTTCGCGAGCTCCTCCAGTGTTTATGGTTCAAATCAGTCTATGCCCTGGCATGAGGGGCAAGGAGTGGATCATCCGTTAAGTCTTTATGCCGCCACCAAACGGGCTAACGAGGCCATGGCTCACTCTTACAGTCATTTGTTTGGTATCCCTACCACGGGATTACGTTTTTTTACGGTGTATGGCCCATGGGGGCGACCTGATATGGCCTACTTTAAATTTGTTGAGGGTATTCGCCAGGGGCAACCTATTACGGTATTTAATGAAGGGCAAATGTACCGTGATTTTACCTATGTCGATGATATTGTCCATGGACTAGTGGCTTTACTGAATTACCCTCCGCACGCCTCACCAGGTGCGGCTCTACTGAATACGGATCCCGCTAAAAGTGAGGCTCCTTGGCGTATTCTTAATATTGGCCATGAACAACCGGTGTTATTAATGGATATGATTAATACACTCGAATCCTTATTGAATAAAAAGGCTGTTATTAACTGGCAGCCTTTTCAGAAAGGGGATGTACTTTCAACTTATGCCAGTAATGCACGTTTACGGGAATTAATTGGCCCGCTCCCGCATACTGATCTACAGGAGGGGTTGGAGCGTTTTGTGAAATGGTATGTTGACTGGAGACATTAATGAGTTTATCTGTCATTATCATTGCTAAAAATGAATCTCATGCTATAGAAGATTGTCTTGAGTCAGTGTCTTTTGCTGATGAAATCATTCTAATTGATGGTGGTAGCACAGATGACACGGTAGAAAAAGCCAAAGCATTGGGGGCTACAGTGCATGTGAATAGTCATTGGCAAGGTTTCGGTTTTCAGAAAAACTTAGCACTTCATCACGCCACGAAAAACTGGGTATTATCAATTGATGCAGATGAACGGGTCACGCCTGAATTAAAAAACGCAATACAACGTGCCATGGCAGAGCATCAATTTGATGTCTATCGCTTGCCGCGCTCATCAAGTTACTGTGGCCATTTTATGCGCCATGGCGGTTGGTGGCCTGATTATGTGGTGCGCTTATTCAAACGTGGTGTGGCAGAATTTAGCGCTGATAGGGTGCATGAGCGTATAGAAACCGATAAACCAATTGGCACACTGCGCCATCCTCTCATTCATTTGACATATGAAACCCTTGAGGAAGTGATTGATAAAACCAATCACTATTCAACTCTAGGTGCGGAGATGCTTTTTGATAAGGGTCGTCGAGGAGGGCTTGGCGTGGCAAGTCTTAAAGCGTTGTGGGCATTTTTGCGTACCTATATTTTACGGGCCGGGTTTTTAGATGGAGGTTATGGATTTTTACTGGCAGTTAGTAACGCCCAAACCACTTTTTATCGCTACGCCAAACTGTGGCTTAAGCGCTAGCTAAAGACTGCATGCGCCACAGTTTGGTGTAATAACCATCTTGGGTTAATAGCTCCTGGTGTTTACCTACTTCAACAATTTTTCCTTGATTGAGTACCACAATACGATCAGCGGCTTCAATGGTGGAGAGGCGGTGAGCAATTACAACAGTGGTACGTCCTTGCATGAGGGTTTCTAATGCTGCTTGAACAAGGCGTTCGGATTCTGTATCTAAGGCTGAGGTAGCCTCATCGAGAATAAGAATGGGTGCGTTTTTAAGCAGTGCTCTGGCAATAGCCATACGTTGTCTTTGTCCACCAGACAAGCGCGCACCATTTTCTCCAACGAGTGTATCAAAACCATTGGGTAAGTTTTCAATAAACTCAAGAGCGTGAGCCGCTTTTGCAGCTTGTTTAATATTATCAAGTGACGTGCCACGTAGTGGTCCATAAGCAATGTTATTGGCAATGGTATCGTTAAATAACACCACATCTTGGCTTACCACAGCAATGTGGGCACGTAAGCTTTCTAGTGTTAAAGCGCTTAAGGGGTGACCATCAAGAAAAATAGTGCCACTTTGTGGTTGATAAAAGCGAGGAATAAGATTGGCAAGAGTGGTTTTACCACTTCCTGATTGGCCAACCAATGCCACTGTCTCGCCTGCATGAATGGTCAGTTGAATGCGATCTAAGGCTGGTTTACTTTGATTATTATATTGAAAAGTGACTTCATCAAAACGGATTTCACCACGAACATCATGAATAGCATGATTACCATCATTCATCTCAATGGGCTCATCAATCAATAAAAATACACTTTCGGCCGCAGCCAATCCGCGTTGCAAGGATTCACTGATATCTGATAAGCGCTTTAATGGAGCAAGCAACATAATCATCGCTGTGATGAAAGAGACAAATCCACCCACTGTAGTTTCATCGGCTCCTGCCTGAATGGTTGCCATCCAGACGATGATGGATATAGCAATGGCAGCAAAAAATTGCACTAAAGGAACATTAGCAGCAGAGGTAGCGGCTTGTTTGGTATTAAGGCGTCTGACGAGGTTACTTGCTTGATGAAAGCGCTCAGACTCTAATTCAGCTCCGCCGAATACTTTAATCACTTTTTGACAATTAATGGTTTCATCCACCACGGTGCTAATACCACCCATGGCATCTTGTGTGGCACGATTTACTTGTCTTAAACGGCCATTTACTCTTTTGACAAGAAAGGCAATGGGCGGGGCTGCCAGCAAAGTAATGCTGGTGAGTTTCCAGTTAAGTATGAGTAACCAACCCAGAAGACCAATCACCACGAAAGTGTCAGTGACCAAGTTGGTGATCACTGAAGTGGCGGCTGTCATCACTTGGCTGACGTCATAAATTAATTTTGAGATGAGCGTGCCTGCGGGATGCTCATCATAATAGGCGACGGGAACGTGTAATAAACGCTCAAACATTTTTGTGCGCAAGTCCATGACCACTTTATTACCCACCCAATTCATAGCAAATTTTGAGATAAAGTTAGCTACCCCACGAATGACAAATAAACCAAGTAACATAACAGGTACCCAGTGCATCCACAGGGGGTCTTTATGGACAAAGCTTTTATCAAGGAGTGGTTTTAACAGTGCCGGTAAGGAAGGTTCGGTTGCTGCAGTAATCACCATACCAACAATCGCCAAAAGAAATTGAGCGCGATAGGGATATACGTAACCCAATAATCTACGGTAGAGGCCAGTGCTTAATAGTGAAAGAACAAATTTACTCACAGTAATGGTTTTTATATTAACAATATGACCTACAGTATAACTTACCACCGACGATGTGCGAATCTGATAAGATAGTGAGCAAGTGAAAACAATGTAGGTTGCTATGAATACCGTATCACATCGATTATTAACGGCTTTGGTCTTAACCATAATGGTTGTGTTGACCCAGAGTCATCATTTTATGACGCTCTATCATTTTCCCCCTGCAGCCTTTGCTGTTATGTATTTGGGCGGATTTTTTCTGAAACGTTTGAGTTGGTTTGTTTATCTATCTTGTGTTGTTGCATTCATAGATAGCCTCACTATTAGTCTAGGTGCTGCTGCAGGAGCTTACTTTAGCTGGTCTTATCTATTTATGTTTCCAGCCTATGCACTATTGTGGTTTGCTGGTCTTTGGGCTAATCAGCAATCCAATCACGGTGTCATGAAAAGTGGTGTCATGACGCTAATTAGTTTTTTTAGTATTGCTCTAGCTGAAATGATTGCCAGTGGCAGTTTTTATTTGTTAAAAACGCCTAACCCACACAGTGTATCGGGACTTATTCAGTACTACACAACCTGGGCCTATCAATCTGTGGAGTCTTTCTTGTTTTGGGCGCTACCTATAATGACAATCTATTATGTAGTGAAAGTAGCCGCAGTGTTTATTAAAGGCGGATCCCATCAAGATCTTATGCAACGTTAGCGAGGTGTATGGATAAACATTTCGTCAATTTAGAGAAAAAAATCGAGCGTGTTGTGGCGCAGTGTGATGCGCTTCGCTCTGAAAACCTTAAATTAAGGCAAGAGTTACTCCAAAAAATTGATGAAATGAGATACCTCAGCGACAAAGTTGAGGAAGCCAAACACCGTTTACATCAACTCATGAATAAGGTAACGGAGGACAGTGAATGAGTGCTAATCGACAACGTGCCTCCGTAGTTGAATTCACTCTTTTTGATCGCTCCTATCGGTTAGCTTGTGAAGCTGATCAAAAACTTCTCCTTGAACAAGCAGCCACTGAGTTTATTCGTCGAGTTCAAGAAATCAAAGAATCTCATTCAGGAATGGGGCCTGAGAGCGCTGCAGTTATGGCTGGAATAAATTGTATGTTTGAGTTATTAGAACAACAAGCGGTCAGTTCTTGGGATGTGACTGAGGTAAAACAGAAAATAAAGTCATTAGAAACTCAACTTGAGCGTTGTTTTTACGAGCAAGATAATTTATTCTAGTATGTCCCCTGTGGAGTTTGTTACGGTTATATATTCTTTGAACCGATAATCATCTTACCCGGAGATTTGCTAAAAGAAATCTGTTGTGCGCATCCCATGGGACGTGCCTGATGATTTCGGCAGGTCACCACTCTTGAAGAGCCTGGGTTCAAGATGCTAACCGGACGGCTCGATGGGGGACTTCACTCCCGCTGCATATTATTTATATTTCTCCAGTTAATATATCTTATTCTTGTACGCCTGCTGTAGTAGGAGGGTTAAGCATAGCTGGCGCCACTTCAAAGAGAAACTGTTTGAATGCTCTTGCCACAGGAGAGTGGCGCTTATCTCTGTGATGCACTAAATGCCAATCCCTCACAATGGGGAAACCTGGCACAGGGAGAGTGACTAAGCGGTGTGTTTCTAGTTCAAGTGTTATGGTATGTTCAGATAAAAATGCGATACCCATTCCAGCAATGGCCGCTTGTTTAATGGTTTCGTTACTACTCATTTCCATTCTAGGTTTTACTACGAGCCCATGTTGAGCAAGAAAGCGTTCAAAGAGTTCACGTGTTCCTGAACCCTTTTCGCGTAACAGAAAAGGTTCCGCAGCCACACGTTCAAGTGTGAGACGTTTTGCTTCAGTGAGTGGATGGCTGGGGGGCGCCACAATTAAATGTGCATTTCTTGCAAAGGGCTGATTAATAAGATCCATGCCCTCTGGGGGTTGCCCCATGATGGCAAAATCCACTTCATTGTTCATTAATTCTTCAACAATACCAGCACGGTTATTGACTGATAATTTGAGTTGAACAGCAGGATACTGTTCGCAAAAACGAGCCAACAAATTAGGCGCAAAATATTTGGCCGTACTAATAATGGCGATATCTAATCGACCACTAACTCCTTCACGTAAACTCTCTAGCGCTTCTCGCGCTTCTTTCATTTGTTTGGCTATAATTCTAGTGTGTTCAAAGAGCTCTTTACCTGCATGGGTTAGAAAAATGCGTTTACCCATATGCTCAAATAAAGGTAAACCTGCTAAATCTTCTAATTGTTTAATTTGCATGGATACAGCGGGTTGCGTGAGGTGTAATTCTTCGCTAGCCCTTGAAAAATTAAGATGTCGGGCAACGGATTCGAAAATTTGTAGCTGACGGAAAGTGAAATGCATGAAGCGACCTCTTATGTATAAGAATATCTTATACTATTTGTATACAGCTCGTATACCATTTTATGATGACAGTTATGTAACACTTACTAAGTATCTAACAAAAATGAGCTTAAGTGGTGACAGTTTTTTAAAAAATCTCACTAGGGGGAGAAATAATGACAATTCGTATTGGTATTAATGGTTATGGCCGTATTGGACGCAATGTTCTTCGTGCATTGTATGAGTCTGGACGTAAAGATATTCAAGTGGTAGCGATTAACGACTTGGGCAACTCAGAAACGAATGCTCACTTAACCCGTTATGACACAGCCCATGGAAAATTTTCTGGGGAAGTACGCGTTGAGGGTGATTCAATTATCGTTAATGGCGATAAAATTAAAGTGTTTTCACAACGAAATCCTGCCGAAATTCCATGGGGCAGTGTGGGGGCGGATGTGGTACTTGAATGTACAGGTTTATTCACCACCAAAGAAAAAGCCTCAGCTCACTTAACAGGTGGTGCCAAGAAAGTGATTATCTCAGCACCTGGCGGAAAAGATGTGGATGCCACAGTTGTTTATGGTGTTAACCATAGTGTTCTTAACTCATCAATGACAGTGATTTCTAATGCCTCATGTACTACTAACTGTTTAGCGCCTTTAGTGAAACCATTACATGAAGCGATTGGTGTGGTCAAAGGATTGATGACCACCGTTCACTCTTACACTAACGATCAGGTATTAACAGACGTCTATCACAGTGATTTACACCGTGCTCGTTCTGCCACCATGTCAATGATCCCTACTAAAACTGGTGCCGCTGCGGCTGTTGGTCTCGTATTACCTGAATTAAATGGTAAATTAGATGGCTTTGCAGTACGTGTCCCCACCATTAATGTGTCTTTAGTTGATTTAACTTTTGAAGCAGCGCGCGCTACTACTGTGGATGAAGTAAACGCCATTATGAAAGCCGCCTCAGAGGGACCATTAAAAGGGATTTTAAATTACAACACAGCGCCTCTCGTGTCAGTGGACTTTAATCATGATCCGGCATCAAGCACCTTTGATGCTGGTTTGACAAAAGTATCAGGTGGTAATTTAGTCAAAGTATTGTCATGGTATGACAATGAGTGGGGCTTTAGTAACCGTATGTTAGATGTGACCGCTGCTTGGATGGCTGCAAAATAACTTTTTGGAGAGCTATTCATCATGTCTATATTACGTATGCAAGATTTAGATTTGGCACAACAGCGCTGTTTAATTCGTGTGGACTTTAATGTGCCTTTAAAAGACGGTGCCATAACAGATGACACGCGCATTCGAGCAAGCTTGCCAACCATTGAGTTGGCATTAAAACACAATGCTGCTGTTATGCTCATGTCGCATCTTGGACGCCCCACTGAGGGCGTCTATGAAGAGGAGTTTTCATTAAAGCCTGTGGCTCAACATTTAAGTAAACTTCTGGGCCGTGAAGTAAAACTCATTCAAAACTGGTTACAGAGCACGCCCGATGTTGTACCAGGACAGGTGGTGATGTTTGAAAATGTCCGTTTTAATCCAGGTGAAAAGAAAGACAACGAAGAATTGTCCAAGAAAATGGCCGCTTTGTGCGACGTATTTGTCATGGATGCCTTTGGTACGGCTCATCGTGCTGAAGCCTCAACCCATGGTGTGGCTAAATTCGCACCCAAAGCCTGTGCTGGACCTCTTCTTGCAGCAGAGCTTGACGCACTAGGGAAGGCATTAAAAGAGCCTAAACGCCCTCTGGTGGCGATTGTGGCGGGTTCTAAAGTCTCAACCAAACTCACTGTGCTTTCTACCTTATCTGCAAAAGTCGATCAGTTAATTGTTGGCGGGGGTATTGCTAACACGTTTTTGCTGGCTGCCGGTAAAAAAATAGGTAAGTCACTGGCTGAACCTGATTTGGTGCCTGAAGCGCAAAAAATTATTGAGGCAGCTCGTCAACGTGGTGGAGATGTACCTATTCCTGTAGATGTGGTTGTAGGTAAAGCCTTTTCAGAAAAAGAACCGGCTGTTATCAAGAGTGTTGATGAGGTCGCTGATGATGACATGATTTTTGATATTGGTCCTCAGACAGCCAAGCAACTTGCTGGTATTCTTGAAACAGCGGGTACCATCGTCTGGAATGGTCCTGTGGGAGTATTTGAGTTTGATCAGTTTGGCGAGGGTACCAAAACCTTAGCCATGGCCATTGCCAGATCACAAGGCTTCTCTATTGCAGGAGGAGGGGACACGTTAGCGGCAGTAGCAAAGTATAAAATAGCCGATCAAGTTTCCTACATCTCAACAGGTGGCGGCGCATTTTTAGAGTTTTTAGAAGGAAGAGAACTACCAGCTGTAAAAGTACTAGAAGACAGAGCTCAAGGTTAAGGCACCAATAAATCAAGGTTAAGGCACCAATAAAATAGAATAGGGAGAGAGGAGAGTATGCCAAGACGCACCAAAATTGTTGCCACCATTGGGCCTGCTTCAAGCACTCCTGAAGTGCTCGAGAAAATGATTTTGGCGGGTATGGATGTGGCCCGCCTTAATTTTTCTCATGGTACGGATGAAGATCATTTAGCACGAGCAGAACTGATTCGACGTATTGCCAAAAAACTTGGGCGAACCGTCGGCATTTTAGGTGATCTGCAGGGGCCTAAAATACGGGTGGGTAAATTCAAGGATCAGCGCATTACATTACAGCCTCATGCTGAGTTTATTTTAGATGCTGATTGTCAATTGGGGGATGAAACCCGTGTTGGCTTGGATTACAAAGCTCTCCCTCAGGATGTAAAAGCAGGGGATGCACTTCTTCTGGATGACGGCAAAATCGAGTTAACCGTTATTCAAGTGGTCGGTAACCAAGTCTTCACCAAAGTGGTACAAGGTGGTGTGTTGTCCAATAACAAGGGTATTAATCGTCGTGGTGGTGGGCTTACAGCACCTGCCTTGACCGATAAAGATATTCAAGACATTCACCTTGCAGCACGATTAAAAGTGGATTATCTCGCGGTATCATTTCCACGATCAGGCGATGATATGGATTACGCAAGACGTCTACTTAAGGAGGCTGGCTGGGAAGCGCAAATCCAAGCTAAAATTGAGCGCGCTGAAGCCATTGATGCGCTTGAAGATATTATTCGTGCCAGCGACTCCATCATGGTGGCGCGCGGAGACTTGGCCGTTGAAGTGGGGGATGCCGTGGTCCCTGCCCTACAAAAACGCATGATTCGTTTAGCACGACAAATGAATCGAACCATCATTACAGCAACGCAGATGATGGAATCCATGATTTCAAGTCCAGTCCCCACTCGCGCTGAGGTATCAGATGTAGCAAACGCCGTATTGGATGGAACGGATGCGGTGATGTTATCCGCTGAGTCTGCTGCCGGTCAGTTTCCAGTGGAAGCCATTGCCGCTATGGCCAGAGTATGTAATGAGGCAGAAAAAGAAGCCATGCCGGAGGTCACGATTCTCGATAATGATCCCATCGACCGAGTAGAAAAAGCCGTTGCGCGAGCGGTTATTCATACCACGAGACATTTACAAGTTAAAGCCATCGCAGCACTTACTCAAAGTGGCACCACCGCGTTATTGGTGTCACGCTCTGACATGGATGTCCCTATTTTTGCTCTCACTCCCAATGAGAGTACGCAGCGTCGTGTGACGTTATTTCGAGGGGTATATCCCTTGGATTTCCAACATGAGAACCGTTCTTCTGCAGAAGTTATTGCCATGGCAGAGCAAAAGCTGTTAGCCTTAGGGGCTGTGTCCGTTGGTGATATCATTTTGCTCACGATTGGTGAACCTATTGGTATTCCAGGGGGAACGAATACTCTTAAAATTATTCGAGTTGGCGAGCACTCACATCTAACATGAACGCATTAATTGAAACAAACATTACTTCTTTACCATTGGTTGCTAAAGGTAAGGTTAGAGATATTTACGCCGTTGGCGATGACCATTTATTAATGATCACCACAGATCGTTTATCGGCCTTTGATGTGGTCTTTCCAAATGGTATTCCAGGAAAGGGCAAAATCCTCAATCAATTTAGTTTGTTTTGGTTCAAGATGTTTGAGCCCCTTATCGCTAATCATCTTTCAGGCATCGCTCCAGAGTCAGTAGTTGCCCCGTCAGAAGTGGATCAAGTAAAAGACCGCTCGGTGGTGGTAAAGCGTCTAAAGGGTGTGCCGTTAGAGGCTGTGGTACGTGGATACCTAGAAGGATCCGGTTGGAAAGAATATCAAGATAGTCATAGTGTGTGTGGTATTAAGCTGCCTGATGGGCTACAACGCGCTGACAAATTACCTCAGCCTCTTTTTACCCCAGCCACCAAAGCGGCAGTGGGCGATCATGATGAAAATATTTCTTTTGAACAAGCTTGTCGCGCTGTGGGACAAGAACTTGCCACTGAAGTAAGAGATATCTCAATTAAGCTTTATCAACGGGCGGCGGATTATGCCCTAGAAAGAGGTATTATTATTGCCGACACTAAGTTTGAGTTTGGTTTAAATGACCAGGGTGAGTTAGTTTTAATGGATGAAGTGCTCACTCCCGATTCTTCACGCTTTTGGCCTAAAGACTCTTATCAAGTCGGCACCAGTCCTGAGAGTTTTGATAAACAATATGTACGTAATTGGTTAGAAAAAATTAAATGGAATAAAGCGCCTCCAGCGCCACTGTTGCCACCTGATGTGATTCAAGTGACACACAATAAATACCTTGAGGCGTGGCAATATCTCACCAAATAGAGTGATATCCGCCAACAGACCTGACGCTGACTAAAAAACATGATGAGTCAGAAGTTAGAGTAATGTTTGGATAACTTGCCACTCCTCTTCACTCACGGGAGTAATCGATAGTCGATTACCTTTTGCTAACAGGCGCATACTTGAGAGTTGCGGTTGATCTCTCAGTTCTTTAAGGCCAATCCAGCGCGTTTTTTGAGTTATTTGTACATCCACATGAAACCAGCGAGGTTTATTCAGCGTGGCTTTCATATCAAAATATTTAGAAGTGGGATCAAATTGTGTGGCATCAGGGTAAGGCTTGCTAGCTACTCTAGCAAGACCCACTATGCCAGGCTGCGGACAGCTTGAGTGATAAAACAAAACAATATCACCCACTTGCATATCACGCATCATAAAGTTACGTGCTTGATAGTTTCTGACCCCAGTCCATGCCACAGTTTTTTTGGGCATGGCCAGTACATCATCAATACTGACTTCTTCGGGTTCTGATTTCATTAACCAAACTTGTTGAGCCATATTATTTATCCTAAAAAGAATGGCTTTTAAACCAATTAAGCCATTGATCAAATAAATGAGCGTCATGCGCTGCAATCACTGAGCGTTGCCAGGGTTGATGCTGATGCCAAAAAGGTTCTTGGTTTAGCGTTAAAAATACCCCGCCAGCCTCTTTTAAAATTAAAGAGCCAGCAGCGTAATCCCATAGCTTTTGTCCACCATGGAGATAAACATCAAATTTACCTGCAGCCACATGACACCATTCAAGAGCACAGGCACCAAAATTTCTTTGTGAGGCATAGGGTGGTTGAATGCTTAAGTGCTGTGCAAGATCTTTGGGTAAGCGCTTAAAATCCACAGAAGCTATAGCTTCATGAAGAGCTTTTGAGCGAGGTTTCTGGGTGAGTGGCGTGTCATTACACCATGCCCCACCACCTTGTTCAGCACTGTAAGCTTCATCGGTGATGGGGTTGTAGACCACACCTAGTACCGGTATACCTTGATAAAGAAGAGCCACAGAGATGGCGAAGTAGTCAATGCCATTAGCAAAGTTTGAGGTGCCATCAATGGGATCAATACACCATAAATAGTCATCATGTGATTGCCATATGGCCAATTGCTCCTCAGTACTCATTTCCTCCCCCAGAATAGGGCAGTGTTTAAGACTGAGTAGTGTTGTGGAGAGTACTGACTGAGTGCAGAGATCAGCTTCAGTACAAATACTGCCATCTAATTTACGGTGTTGCAGTGCCTGATGATAGCGGGGTACAACCTCTTGTTTGGCAACGGATTTAATTAAATTAATTAAAGGTAAACGCATAGTGCCATGATAGCATTAGTTGGTTATTAATAGATTGCTGGATAAGGTTGCTATGTCTCGTTTTTACAGTCCTACACCCATTCCCAACCAACAGCGTTGGGCACTGCCTGATGCGGTTTTTCATCATGCCATTCGGGTATTACGCTTATCCATTGATGATGAGATAACTCTTTTTGATGGGAGTTCTACGGAATACCATGTAAAAATTGTAAGTGTCACCAAACAGGCGGCTGAAGTAGTACTCATTGCTCAATCTACGGAAAACCGTGAGTCGCCTTTAACCATTTCTTTAGCTCAAGCATTACTCAATCACGACAAAATGGATTGGGTAATTCAAAAGGCTGTGGAGCTTGGTGTAAAAGAAATAATGCCGCTCATGACAGAACGCTCAATGGTTAAATTAACGCAAGATAAAGTGAAGCCACGAGTTGAGCGCTGGCTCAATATTGCCATTAGTGCTTGTGAGCAAAGCGGTAGAAATCATATCCCCATTATTCACACGCCACAATCATTAGAATCATGGACATCTCATCTTAGTATAGATAAAAAAGTAGTGTTACATCCACAAGCCAGTGTGACCATGAGGGAGTTAACTTATCAAAAGGGTGAGTCAGTGGTGTTCGCTGTGGGGCCTGAAGGGGGGTTTAGTCCTGAGGAGATGACTCTGTTGGCGCGTTACCAATTTAGTTCGATCAGATTGGGTCCTAGGGTGTTGAGAACAGAGACAGCAGGTCTTGCGATTCTCTCTGTAGCACAACAACTATGGGGAGATTTTACTAGCTAAATAAGCCCGTATCGTTATAATCATAACTATGAATAAAACAGACTCTTTTGTTAACTGGTTTCGCTCAGCAGCACCCTATATTCACGCCTTTCGTGATCGTACTTTTGTGATCGCTTTTGGCGGTGAGGTGGTGGCTGATGGTAAATTTATTGCCCTCACTCATGATCTTAACTTGCTACAAAGTTTAGGTGTCCGTTTGGTGCTGGTGCATGGTGCCCGTCCCCAAACTGAGGCACGTCTTAAACAAAAAGGATTAAAACCACGTTATGTTAAAGGGGTAAGGGTGACGGATTCAGAAGCCTTAGGTTGTGTTATAGAGGCTGCTGCAACACTGGGTTTTGAAATTGAAGCACAGATGTCCATGGGTATTGCTAATTCCCCTATGGCAGGATCATCAATACGTATTGCCAGTGGTAATTTTGTGATGGCTCGTCCAATTGGTGTGGTAGATGGGGTGGATTTTCAGCACACGGGATTAGTCAGACGAGTGGATGCGGTGGGTATTAGAAGACGTCTTGATGATCAAGAGATTGTGCTGTTACCCCCTCTTGGTTACTCTCTCACAGGCGAAGTTTACAATTTAACTGTAGAAGAAGTCGCTACGGCTACGGCTATTGCTCTTTCAGCAGAAAAACTTATTTTCATGACAGACACGCCAGGTGTACTGAATGCTTTAGGTGAGACTCTATCAGAAATGAGTGCTATTGAAGCTGAAGCCTTGCTTAATAAGCCTGAACAATTAACAGAGGATGTGGCTTTCTTTTTACCCTGTGCTGTGAAAGCCTGCCAACAGGGAGTCACAAAAACTCACTTAATTAGTCGTCATGTAGATGGGGCGCTGATTCAAGAGCTCTTCACCCGTGAAGGTATTGGTACGATGGTGACCCGTGATATGAATGATGTATTACGGGCCGCCACTGCTGATGATATTCCAGGCTTAGTCCGATTAATTGAGCCCTTAGAAGCAGACGGGGTACTGGTTAAACGTAACCGTGCTCTGCTTGAATCAGAAATTCATCGCTTTTCTGTCATGCTTCATGAGGGGCAGATTATTGGTTGTGTGGCTTTATATCCGTTCACGGAAGAAGGATCAGCAGAGCTTGCAGCCCTTGCTATCAATCCTGGTTTTAGAAATATTGGACGTGGTGATAAGTTACTTAAATATATTGAGTTACAAGCTAAAAGCATGGGGATTAGACGGCTCTTTTTGCTAAGTACCCGTACAGGTCAATGGTTTGTGGAAAGAGGATTTTTAGAGACCACTATTGATCAACTACCTAAGAAAAAACAAGAACTCTATAATTATCAGCGTCGCTCAAAAGTGTTTGTTAAACAATTGGCTTAAAGGTTTGAAAGAATATTATGGCAAGAACAGTACATTGTATTAAGTTAAAAAAAGAAGCTCCGGGACTAGATAGACCTCCCTATCCAGGAGAGCTTGGTATGCGTATTTATAATGAAGTCTCTCAGGAAGCTTGGGCTGGCTGGATTCGCCATCAAACTATGCTTATCAATGAAAACCGCCTTAATTTAGCTGATGCCTCCGCTCGTGCTTATTTAGCTAAGCAAATGGAAGCGCATTTCTTTGGCGATGGAGCAGAACAAGCCTCGGGTTACGTTCCACCCAAGGCTTAATGTGATTAGAAAAGTGGTGCGACAACTTCTTTTTCGATTTCCTCAACCGAGGTATGACGCACATCCTTTCCTTTAACAAGGAAAATCACGTATTCAGCAATATTTTTGGCATGGTCGCCAATACGCTCAATGGCTTTGGCGGCAAAGAGTAGCTCAATTGAATTAGAAATGGTACGAGGGTCTTCCATCATGAAAGTGATGAGTTGGCGCAAAATCCCTCTAAAGGATTCATCCACATCTAAATCATCACGCAAAATTTGCATGGCAGTATTGGTATCTAACCTGGCAAAAGAATCCAGAGCACGGCGAAGCATGTCTACCGCAAGCTGAGCCACATGACGTAAATCCACAGGACGTGTATGCATGAGTCGCTCTGAGGTATGAATCATTTTAGCCATACGCGCAATTTTTTCTGCTTCATCACCCATACGCTCTAAATCAGTAATGGTTTTAATGATAGCAATAATTAACCGTAAGTCACTGGCAGCGGGCTGGCGTCTAGCAATAATAAAAGTACAGTTCTCATCAATGCTTACTTCTAAGGCATTAACATGGTGGTCTTCTGCAATAACATGATCAGCCAAAGCTAAATCAGCTTCATGTAAGGCCTCAACGGCTTTTTCAATCTGTTCTTCGACTAAACCACCCATCTCAAGAACTTTGGCACGAACAGCCTCAAGTTCCACATCAAACTGTTTTATTGTGTGCAGTGTTGTTGACATAGTTTGCCCTCTTCATCAGTGAAAGCTAAATGTTTCATTTTTATAATAATTAAGACTCAGTATTATGCTAAACGTTCCTTAACACTCACACCACCACTTTTCGCTAAAATTAACGTGTCTGCAGGTCTTTTAGCAAAGAGCCCACACATAACGACTCCAGTAATCGCAGTGATTTTATCCTCAAGCTCCACTGGGTTAAGTATCGTCATATGATGTACGTCTAAAATAATATTACCGTTATCAGTCACAAAACCTTGACGTAAAACAGGTTGGCCGCCAAGCTTCATTATCTCACGAGCCACATAGCTACGCGCCATAGGTATAACCTCTATGGGGAGAGGAAATTGGCCAAGAAGAGGAACCAGTTTTTTCTCATCAGCAATACATACAAATCGTTTTGCCACAGCAGCAATGATTTTTTCGCGAGTGAGAGCACCACCTCCCCCTTTTAGCATGGCAAAGTGTTCAGTAATTTCATCAGCTCCATCCACATAGACCGGCAATTCATCAACGCTGTTTAAATCATAAACAGGGATTCCTGCTGCTTTAAGTAGTTTAGTAGAGTTTTCTGAGCTTGATACGGCACCTTCAATACGGTGTTTAACTTTTGCGAGTTCTTGAATAAAGAAATTCACAGTGGATCCAGTACCAACACCAATGATGGCGTCATCTGGAACGTAATCGATGGCTTTTTTAGCAGCCTGTTGTTTAAGTTCATCTTGCGTCATTATCTCTCTCCTTACTTGTCAGGATAACGCGTCGTTTAAAATGACTCAATATTTATTATCAACTAATTGTTTATTAGATGTTGAAAAAATTTAATCTATATGAAGTCTTCTGTTGGAATAATTTAAACAAAGTACTTGTTCGATTTGACATATCTTTAAGATATCTATATCTTAAAGATATCTATTGATGAAAGGTTAATATGACTACTCTTAGCGCGCAAATTTCATTTCGATATCGCTTAAAAGACAGTGCTACCGGCGTGACTCGAGCCACTGCGAAGCGTTTAGCTGAAGTGCTGGGTGTTGATGAAACTCAACTCATTCATTTGGCTTTACATGACTTGGCCACTAAAGTATTACCCCAATACGAAGAAGACGAGGGAGCAATAACTAAAGCTCAATTTAGGCAAATTAAAAAATCAGTACCAAAATTTAAAGATATAGTTGTACGTAGTAATCTCTTTGACACGGAAAGTATTTGATGAGATGGTGGCCAGAGCCTACAGCTGGTGACATTCTCTGGTGTCATTTCCCGGACAGTATTCATCCGAAACCCAAACCAAGACCAAGTCTTGTGACACTAGTTGGGATGGATAAAGAAAGTAAAATTATTGTAAGTGTAGCCTATGGCACAAGCAAAAAAACTGATCGATTATATAAAGGTGAATTTCGTATAACAAAACATGAAAACCCTGCTGCATATTTAAGTGCTGGATTGAGTTACGATACTAAATTTGATTTGAGCAAAATAATTAATTTGCCATACAACAATCATTATTTTTCTGTACCGCCTCATGCACCGTATGGTCAAAATCCTAAATTAGGTATTCTGCATCCTAGTATGGTTAAGTTAGCTTGGTTAGCTTATTCTCGTTCAAATGCATAAAAGTTATATCACTAAAAAGCTTGGTTTGTAAGAAGCTAAAGATGGTGAAATCACGACTTTTTAAGCCTGTCCTCAGGGTGAGCTTGCTGAAGAGAAGACTGTTCGTTGATAATAAAAGATAGTTTCTGTTTTGCATCTTACTTAAATATATACTGTTAGTAGTTATAAGTTAAACAAATATTAAATGAAAATCGATTATTTAGAAAAAATTCTCAATGCCACGCGCGTCTATGACGTGGCTATAGAAACACCACTACAAATTGCTCCTAATTTAACTGAGCGATTACACAATACAGTATTACTTAAACGAGAAGACATGCAACCTGTCTTTTCTTTTAAATTAAGAGGGGCCTATAACAAGATGGTGTCTCTCACTCCTAAAGAAGCTAAAAAAGGAGTGATTGCAGCCAGTGCCGGCAACCACGCTCAAGGTGTTGCCTTGTCAGCACAGCGTCTTGGCATGCGTGCTGTGATTGTTATGCCTATCACCACCCCTTCTATTAAAATCGACGCAGTAAAAGCGCGCGGCGCTGAAGTGGTATTAAATGGCGTCTCTTACTCTGAAGCCTACGAGTATGCCTTAAAGCTTGCCGCACAAAAGGGATATACCTTTGTGCATCCCTATGATGATCCAGAAGTGATTGCAGGGCAGGGAACCATTGCCATGGAGATATTGCGCCAATACTCCAAACCCATTCATTCTATTTACGTGGCCATTGGTGGGGGTGGACTTATTTCAGGGGTGGCGGCTTACGTCAAAAGACTGCGTCCTGATGTGCGTATTGTGGGTGTGCAACCCGTTGACTCTGATGCCATGCGCCAGTCCCTCATTGCTAATCGTCGGGTGAAACTGGATCAAGTGGGGCTTTTCGCTGATGGAGTGGCAGTACGTCAGGTGGGAGTTGAAACATTTAAGTTATGTAAAGAGTGGGTGGATGAAATTGTCACGGTTTCAACGGATGAGATTTGTGCGGCCATTAAAGATGTCTTTGATGATACAAGAGCAGTGTTGGAACCTGCGGGAGCGTTAGCGGTTGCTGGAATGAAATATGTGGTAAAGCGAGATAAACTTAAAAATCAGAATTTGGTGGCGATTGCCTGTGGCGCCAATATAAACTTTGATCGATTACGTTTCATTGCTGAGCGAGCAGAGCTTGGCGAGCAGAGAGAGGCTGTATTTGCTGCTACGATCCCAGAGGAGCCAGGTAGCTTTAAGGCTTTTTGTGACTTATTGGGCGATCGTTCTGTCACTGAGTTTAATTATCGTTATGCAGATAGTGCTCAAGCACAGGTTTTTGTGGGGGTAAGTATTGCTCACCAACCAGAAAAACAGCAATTATTTAAAAAGCTCAAACAGCACGGTATTGATTGCGTGGATTTAACGGACAATGAAATGGCCAAACTTCATGTGCGCCATATGGTGGGGGGGCATGCGCCACGGGTTAAAAACGAACGCCTATACCGTTTTGAGTTTCCTGAGAGACCCGGTGCATTAACGCGCTTTCTTAATAACATGAGTGAGAACTGGAATATTAGTCTCTTTCACTATCGTAACCATGGCGCAGATTATGGTCGGGTATTGGTGGCCTTAGAAGTCCCGCCATCAGAAAACAAAGCCTTTCAACAATTTTTAGTGGGCCTTGGCTACCCTTATGTGGAAGAGACTAACAATCCTGCCTACCAGCTTTTTTTAGGCACTAAAGTGACCTAACCCACAGGGTTTTGATATTCGTGAATTCTCTGATGCCATGGGAGGAGAGTTCACGACCAAACCCTGATTGTTTGGTGCCACCAAAGGGTACGCGTGGATCTGAACGCACTAACGAATTAATAAAAGTAGCCCCTGCTTCAATTTGGTCGGCAATAGTGCGTGCTCGATCAATATTTTTTGACCAGACACTAGAACCCAAACCATAGGGCGTGTCATTGGCAAGCTCAAGAGCCTGTTGTTCATTATCAGCCTTAATGAGAATAGCAACGGGACCAAACAATTCTTGGTTCCAAACAGGAGATGAAGGCGTCACGTTCTCTAACACTGTAGGTTCGTAGTACCAGCCAGGCATAGCAGGGATTGTCCCGCCAGTTAAGGCTACGGCACCATTATCAATGGCTAAAGCCACTTGTTTAGCCAATTGGTCACGTAAATCGCGTCTTGCAAGTGGGCCGATTTTAACGGATTCATCTATTGGGTTACCTACAGTGAGTTCTTTGGTGAGGGCAACAAGCTGTGATTTGAAGGCATCGTAGAGTTCTTTTACTACAATAAAGCGTTTTGCAGAGATACAGGCTTGTCCACAGTTGGTGAAGCGTGAAGTCATGGCCTGATTAAGAGTCCAGGCAATATCAGCATCCTCAAGAACCACGAAGGGATCAGAGCCACCAAGCTCCAGAATACATTTTTTAAGCGCTGCTCCCGCGAGAGATGCCACAGCTCGCCCTGCACGATCGGATCCGGTTACGGTGATAGCGTGAACATGGGGGCTATTAATGACTTCTTTGACTAGTTCGTCTTCAATCATCAAGTGGCTAATTAAATGTTCGGGAAAACCAGCTTTTACAAATAATTCGACGATTTTAATAGCATTTTGCGGTACGTTAGGAGCATGTTTGAAGACGACACCATTGCCTGCCATAATCGCTGGAACACTAAAGCGTAGTACTTGCCATAACGGGAAATTCCACGGCATCACGCCAAACACCAAGCCAAGCGGAAAATAATTAATCTCAGCAACCACATTGTCTTCGTTAATCAAGGTTTCCGCTTGCAGGAATTTTTCCCCTTGATCCGCGTAGTACAAACACAGTTGAGCACATTTTTCCACTTCGGAGCGCGATTCTTTGATGGGCTTACCCATCTCAGTGGTCATGATGTGAGCTAATTCATCGCGCTCTGCCATCAAAACGTCATTCAATTGTCTAAAACACTGGCTACGATGCGCAAAACTGGTGGTTTTCCAGTGCTGTTGGACTTGATGGGTCATACTCAATTGAGCATGAACCTCTTCCGAGCTGATGGAACGGTATTCGTTGATTAACTCTTCAGTGGTGGGGTTAAGACTAACAAATGGCATAATCGCAACTTTACTTTGTTTGGAAACTAACTAGATTAACTCTAATTGATTGGGGTTAACAATATATCTTCATCATAAATTAACAGGTTATGTTAATTAAAACTTATAACTGAGACTTGTAGACTTTCGCTTATAGGAGATTTTTAGTCAATTTAACCATGACTAAGCCACAGCTATAACTTAACAAGTAACTTGATTTCAGTGAATTATGATTGTACGAGTTAGTGATAGGTTCATCTTTTAGTGGTTTTTTAGTCGTTTCTATACTATTGCAAAAATAAGAGGTTTTATGGAGAGTGCAATTACCTATAAACTACCACTGGTTTTATCAAGGTAGTAATCAGTAAACATATTGACACTATCTTACTTGATGGATTTTATCTAATTTAAAAAGAATCACATATGGTGAATAGACAAATCGTTACCTTTATTTTGATGGTGTTGTGCGTTGCGCTCACCCTTTCCTCGGCACAGGCTAAGAATTTATATAGTTATGTGGTGGTGGGGCCTGATAACACACAAATCATACGAGTCATTGTTGATGACAATCACTGTCCAACACTCTATTCAAAAGATAAGGCGTATGGCATGACTTTGCGTGTGGCAAGTGACGCCAATCATGACAATCCGTCTTATTTTCCTGTGGCGGTGTGTGAGTTAGTAAAACCCATCAATATCACAGAATTAACACTAGATAATCAACCATTACCATTATTACCAGCACACATTAACAAAATCGCCGTTATTGGCGATACGGGCTGTCGTATTAAAGCTCCTTTTTCTTATCAAGGGTGTAATGACCCTCAAGCATGGCCACTACAGACTGTGGCAAGATCAATCGCCTCAGAAAAGCCTGATGTATTGATTCATGTGGGTGATTATCTTTATCGCGAAAGTCGTTGTATCACCCAGGGTTGTCAGGGTAGTGTGCATGGGTACGGATGGGAGAGTTGGCAGGAGGATGTCTTTAAGCCTATGAGAGAGATGATGTTAACCACTCCCATGGTCTTTGTGAGAGGCAACCATGAATCCTGTCATCGGGCGGGGCAGGGATGGTTTCGCTTTCTCGATCCTTATCCTTATAATCCACAACATGCTTGCGTGAAACCCAATGCTGTTGATATGGATCAGCCCTACTCCATTATTGTTAATCCCTCTTTACAATGGATCGTGTTTGATTCTGCAGAAATACAAGAGTTACATCCTACAGCGCATTTTGAAGATTTTGTTCGTAGTATGAATAGGGTGGGGGAATTATTACAACCACAGTATCATCATTGGTTGCTACTGCATCATCCATCCTTAGGTTACGCCTATAGCCACATATTGGGATGGAACGGTGGCACCACAGAAATATATAATGCACTGTTACAGGCAAAGCCTAAACTCATGGACCAATTTGATCTCTTTATACAAGGGCACATTCATACCTTTGCCATAAGTAATTATAGAGAGTCAGGACTACCTTTGAATATTGTTTCAGGGATGGGCGGCACTAGCCTTGAAGATCGCTTTCCTGCAAAAAATCTTACGGGGTATGCTGTACAAAATACCGCTCACATTAGTAAAGAGGTCAATGATCAGCACTTTGGTTTTTTAGTTTACAGCGAAGTATCAGGGCAATCTATGCTGAATGTGAAGGATACCGAGGGTCATAATCGCATGACTTGTCAGATTCACATAAGTACACGCGATTTTACCTGTCAACCACATGATTAAGTTGTTAGGGTAGGATACATGGTTCGTAATGAAGAGCCTTAAAATTAAGAGTATTATGGCGCTCAAAAAGACATCAATTTTAAAAAGTTAACTTATCTTGCAACACTATACTGAACAACAGATACGCTCCATTATCACAGGTCTAATCCTATCTATTTTCTTAGGGGCCTTGGATCAAACCATTGTGAGTATTGCTCTCCCTAATATTTCTCATGAATTTGCTGATGTGAAGTGGTTGTCATGGGTGATATCAGGTTATTTGCTCACCTCAACCCTGGCAACGCCCATTTATGGCAAGCTCTCAGATCTTTATGGTCGGCGCTTATTATTAAGTTCATCAATTGGTATTTTTTTAGTGGCATCAATTGGTTGCGCTTTGTCACACAGTATGTTCATGCTGGTGATCTGGCGTTTGGTGCAAGGTGTGGGTGGGGGAGGGCTGATTTCTCTGGCGCAAGCCACTGTGGCAGATGTGATCCCGCCGCGCGAGCGTGGACGATATCAGGGCTATATTAGTGGGATGTATGCTATAGCCAGTGTTATTGGTCCCTTATTTGGTGGGGTATTAACCCATTCACTATCATGGCGCTATATTTTTTGGATTAATTTACCTATTGGCTTGGTGGCCTTGATCATCTCGCGGCGCGCTCTTAGAGTTCTGCCGGTACCTAACATTAGAAAGGAGCTCGACTGGGCAGGTATTTTTACTCTCACTATTACCTTACTATTACTGTTAACGGCATTTACCTTGCTAGGACAATATGGTCGTGTCACAGAGAGCATGGTGGTGTTAATCATGCTTTCGCTCTTAGGCGGTATTTTATTTATTTATGTAGAAAAACGCGCTAAAGAGCCCGTGATTCCCTTAAGTCTTCTAGATGTGAGAGAGTTTTCAGTGGGGATCCGGGTGTTATTCGTGGCCTTTATGCAAATTTTAACTTTGACCATCTTGGTGCCCTTAGAGCTACGTATGGTAAATAACATGACAGCCAGTGATACAGCTTGGCGTTTATTGCCCTTGTCGCTATCAGTGCCCTGTGGTGCGTTTATTTGTGGACAGCTCATGACGCGCACAGGCTTTTATAAGCGCTATCAACTAATCAGTCAGGCCATGGTATTACTAGGAGTAGCTGTGGTGGCATTCACTCCTTCTGGTAATACTTTCTGGTTTTGTGTGATGTTATTTATTTCCGGTGTGGGCATTGGTGGGCAATTTCCTACCACCTTGGTTGCTATTCAAAATGCTGTGCCAAAACAGACCATTGGTATTGCCACAGCCACTACAGCGCTGTTTCGCTCCATGGGTGCCACCATTGGCGTATCTGTGTTATCCAGTATTTTGCTTGCTTTACTGCAATATTATTTACCCCTTGATCAAAAGATGGGTATAGATATGATTAAAGAGTTAATGATGCAACCCGCAGGTAGTGGACACGATCGACTCATTTTTGAGTTCGCCTCACAACAGGCATTTAGATGGGTATATCTTTTATTAGCTCTCCCCACTGTCATGTCCTTTTATTTAGTATTGAACACCCGAGAGCAGGCACTTAAAACTCATTAGAACCAAATGGGATAAGCTCAATCAATTAGGAAAACTCATAAGGTTTACTGTTTCTGATCAAAATCAGGATTTACTTTCCCGACCTCAATGTCCTACTCACCACCATCCAACTTTATTGAAGATCCCTGTAGTCAACTGCGGGCAAATGTAATCAAATCGTTAAATTGTCCGTGATCGGCTGCTCGCAAGGCTGTCAGGTATTGATCGCGAAGTACTCCCATTGTGGTGATGGTGGCCTCACCTTCGCCCCACGTCAGCCGTGGACGACCAAGTCGCATGACCAACAAATCTGCCATCAAACGGGCATGGCGTCCGTTGCCATTAGGGAAGGCGTGAATCCACACCAGTTGGTGGTGAAACCGTACCGCCATCTCATCGGTATCGTAAACATGGTTCTCAATTTGATATTTTGAATTGTCCAGCAAGTTGCGTAACCTCACTGCAACCTGCGTCCAGTCCACTCCAATATTTTTATTGCTGTGGCGAAATCTTCCCGCCCAAGCCCAAGTCTTATCAAACATCTTGCGATGCAATTCGCGAATAAACCCCTCCTCCAGTAGGTCTCGTTTTTTCTGTCGTGCAGCCCAGCGAGCTCCCTGAGCAATGTTGACCTGCTCCCATGCATTTAGATCGCTTTGTGTTGTAATATGCGTCGGCACCAGACCTGCGGCTTCGTCTGGATCGATTGGGGTTGCCCCAGGCGCGTAATGAAATTCCATGTGTAAAATCTCACCACAGCTCGCGACGCGAACCTTCAATCAGATCCTTGATGGCCAGCTCAAGCTGAAGCTTATTCTGTGGCTCTTGGACTGCTTGGTCCTCCAGCGCCATAGAATGTGCAATCGGGCGTAAACGCTCACGAGCGACTGTTTCAGCTCGGTTTTTCACCTGCTGCACCAGGCTGGTGCGAGGCACCAATGCATATTGCAACTCGCAATCCAGGGCCTGAGCCAGCTTGCGTAGACTGGCTAAAGTGATGGCGTCAGACGCCTCTGCACTTTCCAGTTTGCGAACACCAGCTGGTGTCATACCTAGGCGCCTTGCAAAGGCTGCAGCAGACATACCCAAAGACTCTCGTATGGCACGCACCCATCCAGACTTGGGGCGAACGCTCAATTGTGTCGCTTTCCAGGTCTTAAGAAGTGCGTCCATTTGTTGTAGCTGAAGATCACGAAATTGCTTTATCATAGAAACCTTAAGGTAACGTTTTAATGGTTATATGTTAACCTATAGGTTTTTAAAAGTAAATGCAAACAGAACCTATAGGTTATTTATAAATCACGAAAACAACAACTCTAAGTGTCTTTTTATATCTCATAAAATGATTGAATCAAAAATCTGAACAAACTCTTGGTAGTTATTAGGAATTAAAACAAGAAGTACATCTCTTATTAAAGTCTACGTAACAGTTATTACTGGTAGATCAATAAGATGCAATAATAGGATAAATATAATATAAGGTATTCTGGTTATGAAACAGATTGTAGCTGCAGTGGGTATGCTTGTTGTGAGCGTGTTGGTGTATGCACAAAGCCCAGCATCACCTGATCTAAATACCATTCAAAATTGGTCTAATGCTGATTATATTTTGTTGGGAGAGGTACATGACAATGCTGCAGGCCATGCCTTAAGACAGGAGTGGCTCAAGGCGCTTGTCACTAAAGGGCATTTTGCTCTTGCTATGGAACAACTCGATCGTGAAAACCAAGCGCTGTTAACGGTTACCGAACAGGATTTACTATCTAAAGCCAACACAGTGAATGAAGGACAACTCAAAGAATTAGCCAAAGCAGGGAGCTTTTCCTTTAAGGGATGGCAGTGGTCCTTTTATGAGCCCCTCTTTAAGATGGCTGTTGAGCAAAATCTGCCGTTAATTGCCACCAATCTCTCACAAAGCGAGATGATGTCGCTGATGACAGGGAAAGTAAAGGCTTCTACCTTGCCATCAGAATGGCACAGTAGTATGACAAAACTCATGCAAGAGCGAGTTGAGAAGGGGCATTGCAATATGCTGCCAAAAGAGATGGTGTCCCCCATGGCGAGCGCGCAAATTGAGCGAGATCGATCGATGGCGGAAGCCATTGTTGCCGCTCATCGAGATACCCATTTGCCAGTGATATTGGTCGCAGGCAATGGTCATTTGCGTGAGGATTTGGCAGTCCCTTTCTGGTTAAAGGTTTTGGATCCTAAGGCAAAAGTGGTTAGTATTGCTGTGATGGAAGAGGGCAATACCGACAATGAGCCTCAAAAAGCGTTTACTTCAGTCTATTATGTTCCAGCACAAGATCGGGCTGATCCCTGTGAAGAGTTAAAGCACCATCGTTTTGCTATGCCTGAACATAAAAAGTAAGATGTATTCACTAAATTTCCGTTAGCACACGAGTGACTGCGCTCTAATTGTTTATTTCTTAAGTTAAGTTTGAGTAAACAAACAATGTAATTACTCTGTTATTTATAACCCTCAAACTGATTGGTATCGTGACTTAAGAGCCTCATCAATTTTAGATGAATAAAAATCTTTTCTTTTCCTACGCTGATCTCATTCAGAACACCAACTTCTACGAGGCTTTTTAGATACCGAGAGGCAGCTTGACGCTTTGCTACTCCTTTGTTTACTAAATCTGAAATTCGGCAATACGGTTGCTCAAAAATAACATTAACCAATTCACGGGTATATATTTTTGGCAGTTTAAGTCGAATGAATTGTGTGGTGTGGTCCGAGAGACTCTTTATCGCCACAATCTTTTCTCTTGTCCAGTGAGAGGTTTCTTCAATTGCCTTAAGCATAAACAGTATCCAAGGCTCCCACGCTTCAAAACGAGTTACATCAAGCAGAAGTGTGTAGTAGTCGTTCTTATTTAAAATGATGTGCCGGCTAAGAGACAGAATAGGTAATGGTAATAAGTCTTGCTGAATCAAATATAAAATGTTGATCACTCTACCCGTACGTCCATTACCATCAATAAATGGATGCACAGCTTCAAATTGATAATGTCCAACGGCCATACGAACGAGAGGATCAATCTCTTCCTCATTGTGAATATACTGTTCCCAGTTAGCCAACATATTACGTAGAGTATTTTCGCCTTCTGGCGGCGTATAAATGATCTCACCAGTTCTATCATTTATTAACTGTGTCCCCGGTGTTTTTCTGATATCCATGTCTACACCCTTGAGCGTACTGCAGACTTCAACAGCAGTTGCTGTACAAATTGGGCGATTTTTTAATGATTGATAGCCTTTGTACAGTGCGGATCGGTAACGAAGTGCTTCTTTGGTTGCTGGGTCTGCTTGGGCTTCCCCTAGTGCGTATTGAAAAAGCTTATCGGTCGTTGTAACAATATTCTCAATTTCAGAGCTATCCTTTGCCTCAAGCAGTGGGATTGTGTTAATCAGCATGGTTTGATTAGGTATCAATCCCGCAGCCTGTTTGAGCTCGGCTAGAGCTACCCGTGCGTTGATGCATACCTTCAAAACGGCCCTGCTTTCCAGTTTCTAAGCAGGAGGTAAGGGAGGGAGGCTGTTGTGCTGCTTTTCGGGAGTCCAGGGCATACTAGTATTTCTCATGATTTAAAAAGACATTTTTAACGACATGTTCTCATGTTGTTGCGATATGAACGACACGTCCAGGTAATGTGTCGATATTTTTTGAATTTGGCGACATATGTCTAATTCATGTCGCCATAAACCACATCAAGAGACAACGTGTCACCATTATTCAAAGTCGGCGACATTGGGTTTCCCTCAACAAAGAACGAGCAAGTAAAATAGTGTGTACTAAGTCAAAGTCCAAGATCGCAAAGATCTCTGTGAAGAGCCAGAGCAATACCTTTTTAAAATACCTCATCAAATCCCTTAATCTTAATTACATTTTATAAAGGTTAGTAACAGGATTTCTGGTTATTATGTTTATATGAAAACTGTTTTCTTACGTTATACATTACTGTTACTCACACTGACTCTTCTTGCCGGTTGTGCTGGTATGAGTATGGGCCCAGGCTTTGTGGGCGGTGATGGCTTTGGTGATGCGCCCGATTTTACTGAGCCAGGTGCCATGGTAGGCATGGAGCCGATGTTCGGCCCCCCTGAAATGGGTATGTTTGGTCCCTTTGGTGGATTCGGTGGCTTTGGTGGTTTCGGTGATATGGATGGAGATTAATTAGCCTTATGTTACAACATACAATCATGCGCTCCCTCTCACGGGTATTATCTAGTAGTGTTTATTTGGCTCTCGTCATGGGGTTTGCTCTACAGGCAGCCTCTCTGCCTTCAAGTGACCACTTAAATAAAGTTAATGAGCGTCTTGATAGGTTAAAGGCAAGAATATCTATTACTGCCAGTGAAGAGCCTTATTGGCAAGAGTACCGTCAAAGTGTGTTAGACAATGTCACTGATAACGAGTCACTTCTTCATGCGGAAAACAGCCAACCCAGTTTCACCGCTCCACAATACTTTGCAGCACGTATGGAACGAGTAGATAGGCTTGATCATCATTTGCACATTATCTCTGAGCGCTTTAATACTCTTTATCATCATTTAACAGCCAGTCAACAGGCTATTCTTGATGGTTATTTTGAGGCGCGGCGCCGTACTTTTAATCACTCTTTGAAATAAAAAGTTACACTTTAGTTTGTCACAATCACTGTGATGTGACACCAAACTCCATGGTACTCTTTCAGACTGTCAAAGTTAAGCTGTTGTAAGTCATTCACTTGTTATTCGTCATTACATTTAATAATTAATTTTATTATCTACGACAATGTTAAGTATGGTATCTTACAAAATGTCATGACTAAGTAACAATTATTTAATAATAATAACCAGTCATGTATTTGGTATAAAATAAAATTACTACAAAAACAATAAAATATTGGGGGAGTTGAGCCTTATTATGATTTTGTTGTGCGTGGCTTTTTTTGCATCCCTTCTTGTTGCCTTCGTAATAATTCGTTACGAATACATGCATGCTCACATGACTCATGATCATGATCTCACTGCCATACAAAAGTCTCATCTTCATCCCGTGCCGCGCATTGGCGGATTGGCTATTTGGCTGTCAGTGATTGTGGCGGTGGCGGTAAACTACTTTTTCTTCGCACAAAATGTGCAAGCAGAGTTGTGTCTGTTAATCGTTTCTTTTCCGGCTTTTTTGTTTGGTTTAATGGAGGATGTTCGTCACAGTATGGGTGTTACTTGGCGTTTGTTGGCGAGTATGCTCTCCGGTGTTCTTGGTGTTGCCATGATGCATGCCTCCATTAACAGAGTGGATGTGGCAGCCTTCGATACTGTACTGGCATTGCCTGTTTTTGCCATGGCCTTTAGCGCCTTTGCGGTGGGTGGGTTGACTAATGCCTTTAACATTATTGATGGTATGAATGGCTTACTTGCTGGCATCGCACTAATTGTGCTGGGTGCTATCGCTTATCTTGCCCATCAGCTACAAGATAGCGCCTTACAGTTACAAAGCTTAATCTTTATGGGGTCCATCTTGGGAGTGATGTTATTTAATTATCCCCGCGGACTACTTTTTTTGGGTGATGGTGGTGCCTATTTTATTGGTGTCATGGCGGCTGAGTGTTTAATCCAGTTGATTAATACTCATCCCGATCTCTCGCCTTGGTGTGCCCTGACCCTCGTTATTTACCCTGTTACCGAAACGCTTTTTAGTATGCTGCGCCGTGTGCTAACGCGCGCTCACTTAGGGCATCCTGATCGCCGTCATTTGCATCAGCTGTTATTTGATTCTCTGCAGGGGCGTAGGAGTAAAGAGGCAAGTGAGTTGTGTAATAGTAGCAATTCTATTGTTTCCCCTTATTTGTGGGTGATTACAGTCCCTCCTGTGATGGGGGCGTTAGTTTATCGCACAGACACCAGCGCGCTGCAGGTGATATGTAGCCTGTTTGTGCTGTGCTATACACTTTTATATATGTTACTGAAGCGCTATTCTTTGCCGGCCTATTTGAAAATCTCCGCTGATGAGTAAAGTGTATGTTATTAAATTGTCATCGTTGAGATAAATAATATAGAATTGTTCAATAAGTGAACGTATCTAAATTTTAGAGTGATTTTAAAATATACCCTGTCTCTGGTAGGGCGGTAGCGTCTTTAAGAGTTATTAAATTTAATATTGAAAACTCCCAATCCTAACGAGCTTGCTATTTTGGCTTATGTGAAAGAGCATCCTCATCACTCGCAGCGTGTTATGGCCAGTAACTTGAAATTAAGTCTGGGTGCTGTGAATTACTGTGTGCAGGCCTTGATTGATCGAGGCTTGATGAAGGTGCAGAACTTTAAAGGGTCGCAACATAGATGGAAGTATGTGTATGTGTTAACGCCGCGTGGCTTGCGAGAGAAAATGCGTTTAACGCAAGCGTTTTTGGTGCTCAAATATGAGGAATATGAGCGAGTGGCACGTGAGATTGAAGCGCTTGAGCGTGCTTTGACTGAGAAAGGTTAAGGACGCGCTAAACGGGGTTAGCGCTCTCTTGAAAATAAAATTGAAGTAGTAATGCCGGGTAAAAATTATAAGTAAAAGCAGTTAAATTACTTCAAGCAATATTAAATAAATTAACCATTAATGAATCAAAATCTCAATCAAAAAATCTATGTTGCAGGTCACTGTGGTATGGTGGGTTCAAGTCTTGTAAGAGAACTTGAGCAATTAGGTTTTAAGAATATAGTTACCCGTTCTCATAGTGAATTAGATTTAACTAATCAATCTGCTGTAAGAGAATTCTTTGTGTCTGAAAAACCAGATCAAGTCTATTTGGCAGCAGCTAAGGTAGGTGGTATTCATGCTAACAACACTTTTCCTGCTGAATTCATTTATCAAAACATCATGATAGAAGCCAATGTTATTGAAGCTGCTTTTAGAGCTGGGGTAAAGAAGTTACTGTTTTTAGGTTCAAGTTGTATTTATCCAAAGTTTGCCAAGCAACCCATGACCGAGGCAGAACTGTTAACGGGCACCTTAGAGTCCACCAACGAGCCTTATGCCATAGCGAAGATTGCGGGTATTAAGTTATGTGAAAGCTTTAATCGTCAGTATGGGCAATCTCATGGGATCGACTATCGCAGTGTGATGCCCACCAACTTGTATGGCCCTGGGGATAACTACCATCCTGAGAACTCACATGTGATACCCGGACTCATTAGCCGCTTTCATGAAGCTAAGGTAAATAAAGCGAGTAGTGTTACTGTCTGGGGAACTGGAATCCCAAAACGAGAGTTTCTGTATGTGGATGATATGGCTTCAGCCTCCATTCATGTGATGAATTTAGATAAAGCTATTTATGATCAACATACTGAACCCATGCTGAGTCACATTAATGTAGGTTCGGGAGTAGACATCACTATTAGTGAGCTCGCTCACACTATCGCAGAGGTAGTGGGGTTTGATGGACAAATCCTGTTTGACTCCTCCAAACCCGATGGTACGCCCAGAAAGTTAATGGATAGCGGCCGCCTTAATTCTTTGGGTTGGCAGGCAACTATCAGCTTAAAAGATGGACTGAAACTCGCCTATCAAGACTTCTTACTTAAACATTAATAAGGCTCTGTAAACAGTTATGTCAACCAATCAACCCAAAGTCGCTCTAATTACAGGTGTAACAGGACAAGATGGTGCTTATCTCGCTGAGTTACTACTTAATAAAGGCTATATTGTTCATGGGGTTAAGCGCCGTACGAGTCTATTTAATACCGATAGAATTGATCATCTATACAAAGATCAACACGAATCAGACGTTCGTTTCTTCCTACATCATGGAGATTTAACGGATAGTTCTAGTTTAGTACGTATTATTCAGCAGACTCAGCCTGATGAGATTTATAATTTAGCGGCTCAGAGCCATGTGGCAGTGAGCTTTGAGGAACCGGAGTACACGGCTAATTCGGATGCTTTGGGAGCGTTACGGATTTTAGAGACCATTCGTATTCTAGGACTTGAAAAGAAAACCCGTTTTTACCAAGCCAGTACCTCAGAGCTCTATGGTTTAGTACAAGAAACTCCACAAAAAGAGACTACTCCCTTTTATCCCAGAAGCCCATATGCGGTAGCCAAACTTTACGCATATTGGATAACTGTTAACTATAGAGAAGCTTATGGGATGTATGCTTGTAATGGTATATTGTTTAACCATGAGTCACCAATTCGCGGGGAGACCTTCGTTACCAGAAAAATTACTCGAGCATTGGCTAGAATAAAACTTGGCTTACAGGAATGCCTATACTTAGGTAATCTTGATGCTAAACGGGATTGGGGTCATGCTAGAGACTATGTAGAAATGCAATGGCTTATGCTACAACAAGATCAACCAGAGGATTTTGTGATTGCCACCGGTATTCAATATAGTGTCAGAGACTTTGTGAATGCTGCAGCTAATGAACTAGATATGCAAATTGATTGGCAAGGTCAAGGTGTTAAAGAGGAAGGTTATTTAAAAACCGATAATGGTAAAAAACGCATAGTAGCTGTGGATCCTAAGTACTTTAGACCAACGGAGGTGGAAACGTTACTAGGAGACGCCACTAAAGCAAAAGAAAAACTGGGCTGGACTCCTAAAACCACCTTTGAAGAACTGGTATCAGAAATGGTAAATGCAGACTTTAAGTCAGCCGAACGAGATGAACTCGTTAAGAATCATGGTTTTCAAACTTTGAATTATCATGAATAATTCATGTCTTCTAAAAATTGCTTGATTTTATTAACTTAATAGTTTTGCTATATAAGATGAAGAATTTTTGGTCTGTAATAAAACCAGTTACAGTTAGAAAAGTATCCTAGTGAAAATATTTGTTCGGAAGAAGTATATGCTACAAATATTATCAATATTTGTGAGTCTTGCTTCCGTTTTTATCGTTTTTAAAACATCGAATTGGCGCAATACTATAAGGCTATTTAATCCAAATATTTCAATAGAAACAGTAATACTATTTATATTGTTAGCTTTATTAATTTTATGGTTGACTGGCTTACGTTGGAATTGGTTAATAGGTAGTGCTTTGTGCACAAAGACCTTACTGATTGCCTCGTTACTAAGTGCCGGTGGTAACATGTTTTTACCTTTCCGTGGTGGTGATCTTCTACGTGTGCACTACAGTCATCTTACCGGCCAAGTTAGCCATACAATGGGCTTAAGCAGGCTACTAATTGAAAAGATGATCGATTTGATGACTGTAATGATAGTTGGGATTCTATCGATTATTTTATTAAAAAATACAGGGGTTGGTTTCTCTCAAATTTTTATCTACACGGTAGTAGTGGGATTCTTTATATTAGTAATTTTGACCTTATTTATTAAGTATGCTAATCAAATATTATTAAAATATTTACGGCTATTTTTTAAGAAAATAGGTAAATTTGAAGGTTTAGAAAGACGATTAATACACTTAATTCGAGACATTTCAGGCAATTTAAGCATATCAATTATGCTTAAGCCTACATTGTTAACAATTGTAATATGGTTAACAGTTTATGTACCATCTTACATGTTAATTGCTCATATAGTAGGGGTAACTCTTCATTATAATGAGGCTATTTTGGTTCTGTTTGCAGGAGCAGTAGGGCTAATGATTCCGGCTGCACCATCTGGAATCGGAACGTTTCATGTGTCGGTCATTTCAGCGTTTATTATGCTAGGAAGATCATCATCACAAGGACTGCTTGTCGGAACAGCTATTCACATTGCATTCCTAATTATTTACGTTACCCCGACGATTTTTCTTTATATGATTTGGCTCTTTAAGAGGGAACTATTAAATTAAATCATGAGAAATTATTTTTATACACTTCAAAGAAAATATCTGTCATTATTTTTACGTCCCGAAGATGTAGTTGTTGAAATTGATCCATTATCTCCTCTCCTAGTAAATAGAATGCCTGGTGGGCGAGTTACTTTCCGAAATACAGCCAAGGGTACAGAAAGATCTAAATACCATTCAGAGCTCATCCAGAAATGGCAGGACCTCGACGCATTAAAAATTGATTATATTGTTTTAGGTGGTGTCATTCACTATGAGCGAGATATACAAAACTTACTTTCCGTAGTCCATAAAAAATGCCATCTTGATACACGAGTAATAATTACCTACTATAATCAGTTATGGAAACCTTTGATACGCTTAGCTTCACTATTGGGTTGGCGTGAGAAACTGCCAGAGATGAATTGGCTTGCCCATGAGGACATATTTAACTTATTAACTCTCGAGGACTACGAACTGGTTTGGCGAGATAGTAAAATATTGATACCTTTTTATATTCCAATAATAAGCAATATTCTAAATCGTTATGTGGCTCCACTACCCGTTTTTAGAAGCCTTTGCATGCTTAACATTTCAGTAGCTAGGCCGTTGATAAGGACGAACCCTATTACTAACCCTTCAGTTTCAATCGTGGTGCCTGCCCGTAATGAAGCGGGAAATATTGAAAGTATAATACAACGAACTCCTTCTATGGGTCCTGATGACGAAATTATATTTATCGAGGGAAATTCATCTGATAATACTTGGCAAGTAATTCGTGCAGTACAGGAAAAATATGGTAACAATCGACATATTGTAATAGCTCAGCAAGATGGAAAAGGGAAAGGTGATGCAGTACGCAAGGGGTTTACACTTGCGTCGAAGGATATCCTTATGATCTTAGATGCTGATATGACAGTGTCTCCCGAGGATTTGCCTAAATTTTATAAGGCTATAAAAGAAGATAAGGGTGAATTCATTAATGGCTGTAGATTGGTGTATCCCATGGATAAAAAGGCTATGCGTTTTTTTAATCTTTTAGGAAATAAATTCTTCGCTAAAGCATTCTCTTGGGTTATTGGGCAAAACTTTAAAGACACTTTATGTGGAACGAAAGTGCTAACTCGGAATAATTATAAAAGGCTTGCTTTACACAGATCATATTTCGGTGAATTCGATCCATTTGGTGATTTTGATTTAATTTTTGGAGCTGCACGTATGGGGCTAAAGATAGTTGAGTTACCAATTCGATATCGTGAAAGAACGTATGGTGATACGAATATTTCGCGTTGGAAGCATGGTACCATTCTGCTTGCCATGTTAGCTTTTGCTGCAAGACGAATTAAATTTATCTAATTATGAAACCTAGTATCCAGCCTCTTTATGACAAAGAGGCTTGAACAGATCCAAGAGAGCCATGCGCGTCTAAAACTCAATTTAAGTCTGATGTATTAGTGTCAGAGATTCTATCGGGAATTATTTACATCAAATCCTGAGGTTAATAAGAAAGATCTTGAAAATTGGAAGTGGCTCATCACCCCTTAGAACTTTTCTAGATTCAGTGACAACCTCAAACGTATTAGACCTTGATTATTTAAATTTTGTTTTCGACTGTCATTAGAATCCAAAGGCCAGTGCTCCACAATATCAAGGACCCATTACCAACATCAAATCAGATAATTCCCCGTATGATTTTTCTTCTCGCAAAGAGGGACTCAATTAACAATCAGACTGCTATGAACTTTAAAATATAAAGTATAGTTTTTAAAAAAATATGGCTTATATGTTAGCGGGTGGAATTTTGAGAAACTTTTCGATTTTGTATCGCTATTATCGATTTTTCTTTGAGATAGATGGCTTACAAGTTGTTGGCCTAAGATATTTATCTTATTTTTTACTGTGCGCTTGGTAGTTAGGAAATAATTATGAAAAAAAGTTTACTTCATTTTGGAAACCGACTTTATTATGTTTGTTATCCAGTATATTCACCTTTATATACTATTTATAAAGTATTTTCTGATAGATCGGAGCGTAAATTTTTTAGGTACGTAATTAAGCCAGGTATGAATGTAGTCGATGTAGGTAGTAATATCGGAATTTATACAAAGTATTTTTCTAAACTCGTCGGTGATTTGGGAAGTGTACATTCCTTCGAGCCTGATCCACTTAACTTTAAACGTTTGAAGGAAAACTCAAGAAAATTTGTAAATGCTTCACTTAATCATGCAGCCGTAGGGGAAAGTAATGGAACCATTAAATTATATATTTCCGATAAATTAAATGTTGATCATCGTACATTCGATAGTGGAGATGGAAGACGTAGTATAGATGTTCCTGTTATTGCCTTAGATAGTTACTTTTCGCCTGGTCAACGTGTTGATTTCGTTAAAATCGATGTTCAGGGTTTTGAATGGAGTGTGTTTCAGGGTGCCAAACGTATACTAACTGAAAACAAAAATATAAAAATTCTTATGGAATACTGGCCTTGGGGTTTAAAGAAAGCATCTTCGGATCATTTAAGTTTAATTGAGTTTATTGAATCCTTAGGTTTTAATATTTTTAAAATTTCGAAAAAAGGGATTGAAAAATTTAATATAGATATCGATTTGGATGTTGAAAACGAAAATGATTATATAAATTTAATAATTTACAGATAATATTCTATTAAAGAATTGCTTAAATTACTGAATAAATACTGTTTATCATCAATATGAAACAAGAAAACGACATCTTTTTAGTTTGGGATTTTAAAAAAACCGCATATTTTATTTTAGCGTTAGTACTGTTAGTTGCTATTAGAATTACTTATTGGAGCAGTATAAATGAGACACCTTTTTCAGATATGGCGGACTACATATTTTGGGGAAAAAGATGGTCTGTTGGCGATTGGATGATGAAAGGACAATTTTGGGGTGCCTATAAACCACCTGGAGTTCCTTTATTGTATGCTAGTATATTCTATTTAACTAATGGATTTAATATTGAATATTTAAAGTGGATGCAACTTATAATTCTTGTTTTAAGTTTGACTCTGTTATCGGTTCAACTTTTCAAAATGTCAGGTACGTTTATTTTAAGTTTGTTATTAATATTGGTTGTGGCATTTTCAAAATCGTCCGTATTTTGGAGTTTTAAAGTAGGAACAGAATCATTAGCAGAGTCAATGATTTACTTGTCATTGGGGGTCACTATTTGGGTTTACAGAGACAATTATAATCCTTACAAATATTTAGTGCTTGCTTTAGTAACTGTTTTTTCAACGTTTATTCGTCCCAACTTATTGCCTTTAGTTGTTGTGTTGGTTTTACTTCCCTTATTTAAATTATTTAGTTTAAACAAAATAAAAGCCTATAAATTATTTTTTATTTATATTTTAACTGTCATATGTTTGTGGTCACCCTGGATAGTCCGTAACTACGTATACTGCGGTCAATTTGTTCCGCTATCTACTCAAGGACCATATACTTTTATATGGGAATTAGGCAGGATAAGCTTAATAGAAGATAATGGGCAACATATCAGTGTGCATGTCAATCAATTACAAGCAGATGCATCTAAGCGGTTTATAAATGATTGTCAAGCAAATAGATATGCTATGGGCCTGGTAAAACTTTGGATTAAACAAAACATTAAAGTTTATCCTGAACTTATTTTCAGTCGACTTGTTAGATATGCAACTGATAGACAAATTGATTTAACGCATATTTCACGCTTTAATTTGAATCCATGGCTAGATAGATTTCTTTTCGATAAGTCTCAACTTGAAGTGGTATTTTCTTTAATTTCCTCAATAATCTTATCGTTTTATTTTGTTTGGGCAAGAATTATTGCATCTGGTATCTTAGCAACAATTTTATTTTCTTCCCTATTTTTAGGTGATGCGAGAATGTTTGAACCATTTATCCCAATTTCAATTTTCATGTTGCTTGCCCCTGTTATACCTTTATGGAAAATGATAAAGCAAAGATTAGAGTCTGGAATATAATTTTATGAAAATAGCTATTGCAGGAACAGGGTATGTTGGGCTATCTATTGCCATGCTCCTTGCGCAAAACCACGAGGTCGTTGCTCTTGATATAATACAAGAAAAAGTTGAAAAGCTTAACCGCCACGAATCCCCAATTGAGGATAAGGAGATTAATGATTTTCTTAAAAATAAGTCGCTTAATTTCCGAGCTACGTTTGATAAGTGGGAAGCATACACTAATGCGGACTATATTATAATAGCCACTCCTACGGATTATGATCCTGAGACAAATTACTTTAATACGTGTTCTATTGAGTTGGTAATTCAGGATATCATGGAAATCAATTCTAAGGCCGTTATGGTAATTAAGTCGACGGTACCTGTAGGTTATACTGAAAAAACCAAAAGTCGTTTCAGATGTGAAAGTCTATTTTTTTCCCCCGAATTCCTTAGAGAAGGCAAAGCTCTTTATGACAACTTACATCCGTCTAGAATTGTTGTTGGTGAAAGATCACATAAAGCAGAAATTTTTGCAAATCTTTTAAAACAGGGAGCAGTAAAGCAGGATGTTCCAGTAGTTTTTACAGGATCAACAGAGGCCGAGGCGATTAAGCTTTTTGCTAATACGTATCTTGCTATGCGTATTGCGTATTTCAATGAGCTTGATACCTATGCAGTAACCCATAAGCTTGATACTAAGCAAATCATCGACGGAGTTTGCCTAGATCCTCGAATCGGTAATCATTATAATAACCCAAGCTTTGGATATGGCGGCTACTGTTTGCCAAAAGATACTAAACAATTATTGGCTAACTATCAAAATGTTCCACAGAACCTTATACATGCTATCGTTGAGTCAAATTCAACACGCAAAGACTTTATTGCTGATCAGATTATTCGTCTAGCCCCTAGGGTTGTCGGCGTTTACCGTCTCATTATGAAGGCTGGTTCAGATAATTTTCGTGCATCAAGTATTCAGGGTGTCATGAAGCGTATTAAGGCGAAGGGAATCACCGTGATTGTATACGAGCCTGTATTACATGAAAAAGAGTTTCATCATTCACTAGTAGTTAATGACTTATCTGTATTCAAACGTGAGGCGGATCTGATTATTGCTAACCGAATATCAGCTGAACTTGAAGATGTTTTTGACAAAGTTTATACACGTGATTTTTTTGGAATTGATTTATGAAGATACTTGTTACCGGATCTGCCGGCTTTATTGGCATGCATGTCGCAAAGATTCTGCTCGATCGCGGTGAAGAAGTGATTGGTATTGATAATCTAAATGATTACTACAATCCTGCTTTAAAACATGCCAGGCTTGCAGAACTTTCTACGTATCAAAATTTCAGTTTTATAGAATGCGACGTTGCTGATTGGTCAACTCTTTCGAACTTGTTTAAGCAGCAAAAACCTCAACGCGTTGTACATCTTGCTGCGCAGGCTGGTGTTAGATATTCGATAAAAAATCCACAAGCATATGTTCAATCCAATCTAGTAGGTTTTAGTAATGTTCTAGAGGGATCCCGCCATAATGATGTTGAGCATTTAGTATACGCCAGTAGTTCAAGTGTCTATGGTTCCAACACACATATGCCTTTTTCAGTAAAAGATAATGTAGATCATCCAGTTAGCCTCTATGCAGCAACTAAAAAAGCTAACGAATTAATGGCTCACAGCTATAGTCATTTATACGGTCTACCAACTACGGGCTTACGGTACTTTACAGTTTATGGCCCTTGGGGGCGTCCGGATATGTCTCCATGGTTATTTACTTCAGCTATATTGGAAGGACGCCCAATAGACGTTTTTAACCACGGGAAAATGCAGAGAGATTTTACTTTTATTGATGATATTGCAGAAGGCACTGTAAGGGTATTAGATCGAATTGCTTCTTCGAATCTAGAATATAATAACGAATTACCTGATCCTGCCTCAAGTAGTGCGCCATATCGTGTTTATAATATTGGAAATCATAAGCCAGTAGAACTAATGACATTTATTCATACTATTGAAATTGCTCTTGGTCTGGAGGCGAAAAAAAATTTTCTATCAATGCAAAAAGGCGATGTGATCGCAACCTACGCGGATGTTGATGATTTAAAGAGAGATGTGGGGTTTGAACCAAAAACACCACTATCAGTCGGAGTTTTCCGTTGGGTCGAATGGTATAAAAAATATATTCAACTGTAAATGAAAAAATTTTCAGTAAAACTTGGTTTGGGTTCAATTTTCATACATCGCGATCTTCTAAGATCTTTAGTGAAGCGTGAAGTTGAGATGAAGTATCGTGCCTCCATACTCGGTAAGTTCTGGGTAGTTATTTATCCTATTATGATGTTGGGTGTATATACATTTGTATTTGGTAGTGTATTTGGCTCACGATGGTCTGGACACGGAGATTTAATCGATTTTGTCCCCATGCTTTATTGTGGCCTAATTGTGCATTCTATCTTCGCAGAAACAGTAAGTAAGGCTCCAAATATAATTGTTAATAATCCCAACTATGTTAAGAAGGTGATTTTCCCTCTAGAACTCCTTCCTGTTGGTAGCTTGCTTACGGCGTTGTTTAACGCCTTTATTAGTTTCACACTCTTGATGATAATGGTCCTTATTTTTAAGCATAGCCTGCAATGGACTTTAATTTTTTTACCTTTGGTTATACTTCCATTGGTACTTTTTTCTATTGGATTTGCTTGGTTAATTGCCGCCTTGGGAGTTTTTTTTAGGGATATTGAGCAGTTTATCGGTGTGTTCATGTCAATATTATTGTTTCTTAGCCCCGTTTTCTATTCGATTGATTCAATACCTTTGATAGCACAAAAAATATTATCTGTTAACCCTCTTACTTATCCGATTGAAGATCTTCGGAAGGTTGCTCTTTTAGGTGAACTACCCAACTGGAAGCCTCTTTTTATGAATTTGTTGTTTTCGTTTGGAACTGCATGGTGTGGGCTTTGGGTCTTCGAAAAAACTAGGCCTGCTTTTGCAGATGTTGTTTGAGAGATAAGCGTGTCTAATCAATCTGTTATTCGTTTAGAGAATATAAGTAAATGTTATCGAATCTATACCAATCCAAAGGATAGATTTAAACAAGCTTTAAGAGAGCGTTTTAATTACTTATTTGGTAAGCAGGAGCATCCGCCACTTTACCAAGAGCATTGGGCCTTAAAAAATATTAGCTTTGAAGTTTTTCCGGGAGAGGTTGTAGGTATTCTTGGGCGAAACGGTGCTGGTAAAAGTACCTTGCTACAAATTATCGCAGGAACTGTAAATCCAACTGAAGGTAATGTTTGGGTTTCTGGGAGAATTACTGCGCTTCTTGAGTTGGGAAGTGGTTTTAATTCTGAGTTTACTGGAAAAGAAAATGTTTTTCATAATGCTCAAGTTTTGGGACTTTCACGACTAGAAATAGAAAAAAAATATGAAGATATAATTAGTTTTGCTGATATCGGAGACTTTATAGATCAACCCGTCAAAACATACAGTTCAGGTATGATGATGAGATTAGCGTTTTCTGTTCAAACCGTTTTAGATCCTCAAGTGTTGATTGTTGATGAGGCATTAGCTGTTGGAGACGCCCGATTCCAAGATAAATGTTATAGGAAACTTAGAAAGTTACGTGAAGATGGAGTTAGTATTTTACTTGTTACGCACGATGTAAGTTCTGTTACAACTTTTTGTGATCGTGCTATGCTTATTGAATCAGGGCGCATGTTAAACATTGGTAGTCCAGATACTGTTGTCCGCCAGTACGTAAACATTTTATATTCTGATGATCAACAATCACAAATAGGGAACATTACTGCTGAGAAAGATAGCAAATTAACACAAAAAAATAGCAGAGACGATAATAAAAATAATCTTTTAAATCTCGATTCAAAAAGAGATTTGAATCGTTTTGGTAATAAAAAAGTTGAAGTAGTAGAAGTAGGCATTACAAATTTAAATGGTGAAATTGAGACTCTGCTTACTTCTGGAAATAAATATATATTCAAACAGAAACTAATAGTTAATGAGAGGGTAGGCTATTTATCAACTGGGTTTACTGTAAAAACTCTAAAGAATCTAGATATATTCGGTTTTACAAATAAAACTAGTGGACAAAACTTGTACTTTAATCTTGAACCTGGGCAGGAGATTGAGGTGTCTATGACGGTTGATCTCTGGCTTGCTGCAGGTGAATATATACTGCACCTAGGCAATGCAGATGAGGATGGCGTACAGTATGACTGTGTTCAATCTGCACTAATATTTAGAGTTGTGGGTACACCTAGTTTATTTACTACATCTATTGTTAATTTAAATCCCAGCATAACTTTGGATATTAATTAACTTTTTAGCTAATCTCAGTTTACTAATAATGGCTTTCGATATCACTTTTTTAAGAAAAATTCGTAAGTTTGAATATCTTCTTGTGCGTAAATTTATTGCACCTAATTCAAGAATCTTGGAGATCGGGGCAGGTACAGGAGACCAAGCTTTAATGTTCTTCAATGATGGGTTTAAGGTAAGTGCTATAGATGTTGGTGGGTCAGTATACAAGGCAGATCGTGTATTTGACGTCTTAGATTACGATGGGATTTCTATACCATTTCCTACCGCTTACTTTGATGTAGTCTATTCATCGAATGTACTTGAACATTGCACTAATCTACCTAGCTTACATAAGGAAATTAAAAGGGTACTTAAGCCTGGGGGTGTTGTGATACATGTTTTGCCATCAGGCCAATGGCGGTTTTGGACGTTAATTTCCGGCTATGTCATAGCCGTGACTGAATCGGTAAAGTTATTTTCAAGATTGTTTCAAGAGTTTTTTCATCCCGGGTCGTTAAACCGGAATTCTGTGAAGGAGACATGGCGGTTTTTAGTGAAAGACTATTGGCTACCTATCCGGCACGGTGAAATTGGAAATGCATATTCAGAGATATGGTACTTCAGTAGTCTTCACTGGATATGTCATTTTAAGTCAATGGGGTTTTCAATTAAGCTAAATCAACCTATGGGTATTTTTTACACTGGAAATATGCTTTTTGGAAATAATTTAAGTTTAAACTGTCGAGTATGGCTGTCCAGAATTGTTGGTAGCGCATGTCGAGTGTATATATTAATTGTATAAAATCTGTATTGATAATTAAACTTAAAGCATAAAATTCTGTATTTAATTTATTTTTAAGTTTATATTATCAAGGGAAGTTACTAATTATTAGCTGGTAACTTTTTAATTAGTATCTTGTTAAATTAAATTCTATTTTAGTATTCCATTTTAAGTAGCTTACCTAATATGTTTTTCCGCATTTAGGATATTAAAATTAAATCTAATAATATTAAAAATAGAATCCCAACGTCCTTAAGTCAATTGGCGACTGGTAAAAAAACGTTATCAGTAATAATAGTCCTGTTTTTTTGACTTTTATAAGTTTTTTAATTAACGCATTATTTCTTAATCTTACAACTTTAAAAAACATTGTACTTAATACGGAATTAGCTATTCACGATACCAGCTATCTTCATGTTATACCAGTCGTACTTCCATACATTCCATTTTACGAAGCTATAGACGAAAAGATGTACGGCTCTGTTCATAATCTATCTATTAGTGAGAATGGAGTAATGCTGGGTTCAGCAGATACTTCACACAGGAAATTCGTGAAAAGGGTATGAGGCGTTTTTCCTACTTGGATGTTATAGTACTAGATTATCTAAAACAAAATGAAATTTCAGCAGTATTTTACTATGTTCCATTACATAAATCCCTAGCTGGCTTGAGTTATGGACGTACATATAGGACTTAACATAATTAATCAACAAGTTAAAAAATTAATTAGACTGCCACCCTGGATTGGATTATAGGTAAAACAGAAGGAGCGGATTGTTGATAATTTGCATAAAGCAATTTACCAGTATTTTTAAAATATTAGTCTTGTTTATCAATTAAGCTAATTCACTGATTTTTCTCTTTTTAAAACAACCATAATTTTTTAAAATGTTTTTGGGGTAAAAAAATGTGCGGTATTGCAGGTATTTATTCCGGTTCACCAAGAATAGAAAATATTAAACGTTACTCTATTATTGTAAGAAAAATGACAGATCGCATGGTGCATCGTGGACCTGATGCATCTGGTATATATTCTGATAACATAGGATGTTGTACCTTAGGTCACCGGAGACTCTCTATTATTGATACTTCTGATGCTGGTCGACAACCAATGCATTGGAATAAAGGTGAGTGGACCATTTCATTCAACGGTGAAATTTATAACTTCCAAGAATTAAAAAGTGAATTGCAGGCTAAGGGGATTGTATTTCAAGGGCGCACAGACACAGAGGTTTTGCTTGCAGGTCTTGTTGTATGGGGAGAGCATATTTTAGAACGTCTGGATGGAATGTTTGCCTTTGCCGCATACCATCAACCAACTAAAAATTTAATATTGGCTCGAGATCCGTTTGGAGAAAAGCCTCTTTATTATCTAAAAACACAAGATGGTGTTTTTGCGTTTGCTTCCGAATTACAATGTCTAGAAATTATCCCTGGATTTTCTGCTGAAGTATGCCCAGACGCTATGAGCGAGCTTTTAATGTTTCAATATATTGGAGCCCCTCGAACTATTTATCGTAATGTCCACAAGCTTTCTCCAGGGCATTATATGAAGATAAATGGAAACAATGTAACTATAAAGCGCTATTTTAAATTCGAGCCCGGAGTTCATGATCAATTTAGTGCCTCTAGAGAATATCTGGTCGACCAGTTGGAAGACATTCTTGTCAGGAGTCTTAAGCGTCGTCTAATTTCTGATGTTCCACTGGGCGCTTTCCTATCAGGCGGAGTAGACTCTTCGACTGTATGTGCTTTAGTGCGCCATAAGCTAAATATACCACTACAAACATTTTCGATCGGATTCGCTGGTGATACGGAGAGTGAACATTTAATAGCACGACAGCTTGCTAAGCATTTAGGGACCGAGCATAGAGATCAAATCGTCACTCCATCTTCGATGGAGTTTCTTGTTGAGGCGGGAAGTTTTCTGGATGAGCCAAATGCTGATAGCTCTTGTATGCCAACTTATTTACTTTCAGGATTTGCCCGTAAGCATGTAACAGTTGCGCTTTCAGGCGACGGTGGTGATGAACTTTTTGGAGGGTATAGCCGATATTTCCAAACCCTTAAAAATCATGAAGAACAAAGGAATGGTGATATTGGATGGAGCGCAGGTAAAAGCTACTATTATTCAAATCGTATTTTGGTATTTAGTCCTGAACAATTAGCGCAGTTATTTGGGTTTATTCCAACTGCAAGTGCAGAACATGTTAAACGGCTAATTTCAGAGGTAGACATTAATCGCTGGGGGCTACTCAACAGATTGAGAGCAACTGATGTTGAGAATTATCTGCCAGGAGCTGTATTGCCCAAGGTAGACCGGATGAGTATGCAACATTCACTCGAGGTTCGTACACCATTTCTTAATGTTGAACTTGCACGATTTGCTGAACGACTACCTATCGAATATTTGGGCAATAGTGGACGTGGTAAATTATTATTAAGAGAAGTTGCATATCGATATTTGCCACGTGAGATTATCGACCTCCCAAAGAAGGGATTTGGCTTACCATTAAATTCTGACTGGGGGAAACTACAGTTAGTTTCTGCTTTACGTGAGAGCCTTGGTGATGACACTCTACTTGGTAATTGGCTTGGTTCGAAGCGTGTTAAGCATTTTGTTGATACACAGTCATCTGAAAATGGTTTCTCAATTTACCAGACTTGGTCAGTTGTTATGTTATCAAATTGGTTAAGAAACCGCCCTGCAGTTCTCCCAGACTCGCAGTCTTTTTCAGTTATTCCCAAGAGTGGCGTTTCTAAATTCTTTTCAGCTAACCAAGGTATACGACAAAGGTTGGTGTTTTTTGTAGCACCGTCTGTAATTGTTGTTACGCACCCTATGATTAAAAATTATGATGATACCGAAGAATTAAATGGATTGAGTATTCCTGATCTAGCAAGGTTGTATTTTATTCTTAAATCTATTTCGATAGATCTAAATATAGAAGAATTAAAAAAATGGTCCAATGCGTCTTGGGTTGACGCAGAAGTTGATATTGATCAAGCTCTAGCATTGGCTCAAGTGGATATATCAGCCTGTTGCGTAATTTCACTTGATTTCAATAATTATTGGGTGACTATTAATGCAATTCAAAAATTGAGATTAAATAATTTGCGAGAACTAATTATTCCGGCTAGATTTATGAAAGAAGAAAACTGGATTAAATATGAATTTAATCGGTTTAATATTTTTGAGAGAATTATTAATTTAATACGTCTATTTCCATACGCGTTAGCCGTATGGATTCAAAATCCCATTACGTCTGAACAAGAAACTGAATGTAAGTTCAAGCACCTTAGTCAACTTACTATAGAGACAGACACTGAAAATGTTTTTAACTATGTTTTTTTAAATAGTTTTAGTCAATATTTACCTTTTATATCTTCACATAAAGAAATTAGTAAAAATGATGTCGGACGTTACTCGATTTGGAATCAGGGTGTTTACTATTCACAGCAAAGAATTAAGAGAGCATGGTATTTAAAACCTTTTTTCTTTTTTAACTTAGTTGCGCCTATAAATAATAATACAAAAAGATTTCTTTCTGTAACTAGTCAATTACTTAAAAGAAAAATAGAGACAAATCTTGAGGGTTCAATCAAAAGTTTAGTTCAATTAACAAATCAAAATAAACCGGAAAACAAAAACCAAGAATCTTTTGTGGTCTATACACAAAATTTATCTGCTGGTGGCGCGGAGAGACAGTGGTGCAACTTAGCCATTGGTTTAAAAGAGTTAGGTAAGAATGTATACATGGTTGTAGACAACCTTGATGGAGCTAACGGCCACTATTTGTATCTAGTTAGGGCTGCTAACATTAACATTTTACAGTTAACTCAAGAGTCAAAATTTATAAAAAGTTGTCTTAATCCAGATTTATTTAGTTTATTTTTTCATCCTAAGGTCAAAAGTAGTTTCTTTCTTGCCGTTTTGTTGAAGCGTTTAAATCCATATGCTTTGATCACACAATTGGATGCTACCAACATAAATGGAGCTATAGCCGCCTTATTATCTGATATTCCTAAAATAGTAATGTCATTTAGAAATTATAATCCAACGCATTTTGATTATCTAAAAGAGCCGCATTTTCTCTATGCATATCAAAATTTAGTGAAGTCCCACAGAGTTACTCTAACAGGCAACTCTAAGGCGGGAAATTTTGACTACGCCAAATGGATTGGAATAGAGCCCAATCAAATTAGTCTTCTTCACAACTCCTACCTTCCAGATGTTGTAAATTCATTAAATACTTATGAAATTTTAGATGTGAAGCGTTCGTTTGGTATTTCCTCTGAAACAAAAGTCATTCTTGGTGCCTTTAGATTAACCCAAGAAAAGAATCCACTTTTATTCATAGATGTATGTGCTGATGTTTTAGAAGCCGTTCCTAATGTGACAGTTTTGCTATGTGGTGAAGGTTTAATGTACGAGGAATTACAAAAAAGAGTACGCGAGCGAAACATACAAGATCGCTTTCATTTTTTAGGAAGAGTATCCCAGATTTGGAGAATTATCAGTATTTCCGATGTTTTATTACTTACTTCAAATTTTGAAGGAACTCCAAATATTGTACGTGAAGCTTTAATGTTAAATTGCCCTGTTGTTTCAACAATATGTGGAGGAATACCTGATATGATCGAAGAAGGTATAACAGGATACTTGGTTCCTACTGGGGATCGTAAGGGTATAGTAGCGAGATTGAAAAAACTATTAGAGAGTGATGAGATAAGAAAAAATATGATTAAATCAATAAAGTCTAGGCCATTGATGAAATTTGGCCCCAAAGAAATGGCTGCTAATCTTATAAAAATAATAGAGGAAAAAGATTCTCGGATTTTATAAAAAAATCCTAGTCATTATTATTTTTGTTTTTTTAGTAAGTAAGGAGAAAGTTAATTGAGTTTAAGTAGAATATTTGATATCTCAAGTTTCATTCATGAACAAGGGTATTGTTGGATCGCTGATTTACCTGTTGAAGTTCCATTGGGCGAGCTAGAAGGAAGTTCAAAAAAGTCAACGCTTAGATTGTTTGAGAACGGTGTTGAGATGGGCCCATCATCAGCATTACATTCACAAATTCGTGAAATAGGGCTTGGTGCCTACTCGCATTGGGGTAAGGACTTGTACTTTTCTAGCTCTAACAATACCAACCCTAGTAAAAAAAAATATCAAATAACAATTGAGGATCCTTGTCTATTTTTAGAGGTAGACTCAGCTATCGCAAGCGAAAATAATATAGATACACCGATAAATTATTTACAATCCTCATACGATCCTAGCAGAATAGATAGCGATGCTAAATATGCTATTAGGATTGCTGACACTTATGTGACAGCTTTGCCTGAGGGAAGAAAGTCGCTTTATGGTAAATCTGTTCTTGAGCTAGGCCCTGGAAATTCTTTTGCTACCGTGTTAATTCTGAAAGCGTTAGGTGCTAAATCTATTGGTGTTGCAGATAGATTTCTAGCTAAATTTGATAGTTTATACCATCCAGTGCTATATAAAAAAATAGCTGAGCTGTTAAAAGTAAAATACGCTGATGCAGATTTAGAAATTTTTTATCAGGTTTCTGATGTAGGGCATGCTACAAATATAGTTGATTCATATGAAGTACCTTTAGAAAAGTTAAGAGAAGTAATAAAAAATGTTGATTTAACTTTGTCTAATGCAGTATTGGAGCATCTATATGATCCTTTTGCAGGAGCTATTTCACTTTATGACATCATGGCTCCATATGGGATTGGCCTTCACCAAGTTGACTTTCGTGATCATAGAGATTTTTCTAGGCCTTTAGAGTATTTGATGCTTGGAGATCAAGAATTTAAAAATTTATTTTATAAATGTAATGGTGAGTGTGGTGGAAAAACACGTCCGTTTCAAATGTCTAGAATGTTTTCTCTAGCAGGATTTGAAAAGGTGGATTTCTATCCAAATATGTTTGTAGATCCTACTTATCTGGATGATTTTTTCAATCGACTTAAAAGACTTCCATGGAATTTGTATGGTTATTTTGATAAGACTTTGTTAATGCCAATAAGTGGGCAGTTTAGATTACGAAAAAGATTTTTGGATAAATAATTACTTCCCACAAATAATTGGCTAAAATGAAATTATATAAATATTCAGTTGATATTTTTTCCAGACTTTTACATATCAGACGTCCGTATAATCGCCAAGATATAAAGGTAGGCAATCCGTTTCCTATTTACTCTAATAGTATATTGATACAAAAAATAGATGTAAGACCTTTTTCTATTAATAGGTTAGCTTTTCTAATAGCCACTTACCAGAGAGTTAATAACTGTAAACTTAGTTTCTCTTTGTTCTCTAATGTTAATCAACTTTTATTTAATGAGGTGGTATCAGCTGAATTATTAGTCGATAACAGTTTTTATTTTTTAAATCTCCCTGACGATTTTAATTACAAAGGTGAGTTATATATTGTCATTTCATCACCTGATGCAACCAGCAGTAATTGTGTTGCTTTATGGACGGAAATGGATGTTGGTGGAAGTGCGTTATACGAGTGTCAGAATATTAGAAAGGATATAATTGATTTAAAATTTTTATTAAATCGAAGTTTGAAGTATCCTAGCTTGATTCTTAAAATGAGTATTAGTCAACAGAAATTTTCTAATACTTTACGAAGCTATCTTCGTGATTTTTGGAGACCCTCACTAAATCCAATAGTAACTATCCATCTAGCATTAGTTGGATTCGATCAATCTCAAATAAAGTTATTGTTGCAGTTAAAAAATTCTTATGATTTAAAAGTTTCATCTCTGAAATTTGATGAATTAGAATCATTTTTTGAATGCCAAGCAATATTAATACCTGTAGAAACAGATCTAATCTTGGCTAGATCTTTGGGGAAAATAGCTAGAAGAAGAAAAATTCCCTTGATTTTGGTCGATACTAGAAATAACTCGATGAATAGAAAAATAAGTGATGATTGGCTATCTTTTGCCGATGGTTTTTTAGGCTTAGAAATATTTTATTCGTCAAGATTACCTAGTGGGTTACTTACTAACGGATTACATACGGCAGTTGAAGAAATATTTAATAAATACCAAATAAGGCGATCACCGAAAGTATCAATTATTACAATTCTGAGTGGTAAATCTGATCAACTTAGATATGTAATTAAGTCGTATTTCAATCAAACTTACGAAGGTGATATAGAGGTTATATATATTGATGATTGTTTTGGTAATACTGAATCGATTATACATGAGGAGTTCTCTAGATATGCGATAGATGGCCAGATGCCAAAATTGACTTATCGCATTATTAAAAACGAACGCAATCTTGGAAATTGTGCGTCTCGTAACCGTGGTATTGCTTCTTCAACTGGGGATATTATTGTAATCATTGATGCGGACTGTATTATTAATAGCCAATTCATAGCGGCGCATGTTGATGCTCATTCATATCTTGATTGCGAAGTGGTTATCGGTCCGTGTAATATCGAAACGAACGGTGTTCCACCTCTTCAAAAACTTGCTGAAATAGAAAGTAAAGCAGGTGTCGCATTAGCTGAGTCTGACTTACAGGATAAAATTTATTTAGATAGTTTTTTGAATTGTATAACTCGTAATTTCTCAATAAAAAAAAAATCTATTGTTGAGGATTTATTTGATCTTGATTTTTCTTACTCATTATCTTCAGATTCTGGTTTCGGTTGGGAGGATGTTGAGATGGGATATCGTCTATACAAGAGGGGATTAGGAATTAAGTTTACAGAAGATGCATTTTCTATCCATATCTCACATACCTCCTCAGTACCTGAGATAGAGAAACCCAAGAGATCTATTCGAAATTTTCGTAAACTCTTTTTAAAGCACCCAGAGCTAAGAGATATTGCGCGACGTTGGGCAACAAAAACTTTGAATGCATTAAATGATTGGTCTTATAAAGTAGATCCATTACATGATGAGAACACAGATTTGTTATGGTTAAAAAATTTATTTTTTGGTACTCATAGAATTACAGACCAAATAAATATTCAGCACAAAAAATTAAGAGTACTAACATACCGTTGGCATGTACCTCATCAATATGAGCTTTATAAAAGTGGTCATGATTTTTTTCTTGTTAAAGGTCTTGGGACTCCATTGTGTGAGAATTGGCAATATGAACATCGACCATTACCAACTAATGCTCATTTCATAAACATAGAAGATGTAAACGAGTTGAATTTTGATTTAGCCTTGTTACATTTCGACGAAAATGTACTTAATCATGAAAACACAAATGGTAAAATAGGACCGGAATGGGGAGCAACATTTCGTCATTTTGTCGAGAAAGTAAATCTACCTAAGGTTGCAGTTTGTCATGGCACCCCACAGTTTCATGGGCAATACACGCCTAATTATGATAAACCAGATCTCATGGCTGTTATTGAACCTGCAAGATTGCGACTTGTTGAATATGTGAAAAATATTGAGATTATATGTAATTCTTATCAGGCACAGCGTGAATGGGGGTTTTTCAAATCTAGAGTTATATGGCACGGCTTTGACCCAGCAGAGTTTTTGCCATCGACATACACTAAAGGTATTCTTTCTCCTCAAGGGCCATTAGTTAATTCTCGTCCACACTATAGAGGTTTCTATATTTATCAACAAGTTTTTTCAACTGACTTTCCAAAAGAGTTCTCTCCTGAAACTTTAAATGTACCGGACCCCGATATTGAATATATCGATAATATTTTTGCTGTAGCAAAATATAAAAACTATATAGATCAAATTCGGCAATATAGTGTATATTTTAACCCTACTCTTCGTTCCCCTATGCCTCGAGCTCGATGTGAACCAATGATGTGTGGCATTGTTACAGTTAATACAAATAACCATGATGTCGATTTATTTATTAAAAATGGTATCAATGGTTTTTATTCAAATGAACCCGATGAATTACGGGAGCAACTAGTTTATTTAATGAGAAATCCAGTGGTTATTCGGAAAATGGGTGAGCAGTCGCGGAAAACAGCAATTGATATATTTAATCATGATCGATATCTTGCAGAATGGTCAATGGTATTTAAGTCATTTGCGTAATATTTATATTTGAAACACCAATATGAAAATAAACCCTAGGTCAATACTGATTAATTTTAAAGATGTTTTTTAAAATAGTAAAATTAGTTCTAATTAAATAAAAAATATATTTACTATAGAGCAACATTAGTAATTAACTTCATAGTTAATTATATTTTTAAAAAAATATGAGATGAGTTTTTATTACTAAGCTGTTAAGTAAGTAAAGTCAAAATTTTCTGCTTGAGACCAATGCGGGTTTAACTTAGTTTGTTACAAGAAAATCTTATGAAAAATTCAAGAGTTTTAATAATTTCAAATGAAACTTTAACTAAACGAATGTCTGGAACTGCAATAAGATCACTTGAATTAGCTAAACTTGCAGCCAATTGGGGGAGCGTAATAATTTCTGTACCAAAGATAGACCCATGTTATGAAATGGATTTTTATCTTGTAGAAGAAGGAACGGAAGATTTCTTTAACGAAATTGAGTTAGCAGATTATATATTCATACAAGGATTTGGATTAGAAAGATGTCCTCAGTTGTTAAGTACTAATGCAATAATTATTGCAGATATGTACTGTCCAGTTTTGCTTGAGTATATTCAATCATTCAATTTACAAAATGTTAAAAACAGATTGGAAGTAACGAATTCAATAATTAATTCTCAAACTTATTTATTAAAATTTGCAGACTATTATATTTGTGCGTCAGAGAGGCAAAGAGATTTTTGGATTGGCTGGTTGGCAGCAACAAATAACATAATGCCAAAGAAAAATATAAACAATGAAACAATAAAAATTAATGATTTAATTAAAATCTTACCCTTTGGTTCACCTGAGAGAAACCCGGTAGAAAAATTCAATGGGTCATTAAGGAAAAAATTTCAATTAAAAGATAATGATTTTATAATGATTTGGGGGGGAGGGATTTATGATTGGTTTGATCCTCAAACAATTATTTTGGCGGTACAAAGACTTTATGAGCAAAACATTAAAATACATTTAATTTTTTTGGGTGTAAAGCATCCAAATTCTGAAATTAGTCAACATCAAATAGTTAGCGACTGTATTAATTTGGCAAAAAAATTAAATATTTTAAATAAATTAGTTTATTTTAATTTCGATTGGGTTGAATATGAAAAACGTGATTTGTATCTAAGGGATGCAAATATTGCAGTGAGTGCTCATCATGAATCAGTTGAGACTCGTTACGCATTCAGAACACGGATACTTGATTATATTTGGTGTGAAATTCCAATTATAAGTACTAAAGGTGATTATTTTTCTTCAATAATACAAGACAAAGGATATGGATTTACTACAAATTATAATGATGTAAACGACTGGGTGTCTAAAATCTCAATTTTATATAATGAACAAAAAATATATAATGAATGCGTTGTTAATCTTAAATTAACTTCCTCAAATTTTAAATGGTCGAAATCTTCAAAGGTTATGTTTGAGTTATTATCTAGCCCTAAGGTTGATAAGAAGCTTTCTCTAAATGATAAATACTTTAGATCAAAGAAAATTATTAATATATTTTTTTTGGTTAAGAAATCTATTAGTTTTTATAATAGTTATGGTATGAAAAAATTTGTTTCTAAAGTTTTTTCTAGTATTGTTAGAAAATCTCATAGTAATTAGTATTTTTCGCAGGTAATTAAGAGGAACATTATAAAAATCCTAACAATAACCGTTACTTTTCATCCTGACTGTAACAACTTAACTAGACAATTACAAAATTTGCAAAAAGTTAGTAAAGAATTTTCTTTGACTTCAATTATTGTGGATAATGGATCAGATGAAAACGAAATAATTAATATCAAAAAAATTGTTAATACATTTAGTAGACTTGATATTGTTTTTTTAAAAGAAAATATTGGTCTTTCAGCAGCACAAAATGTGGGAATTAAGTACGCAAAAAATAATAATTTTTCCCATATCTTATTAATGGATCAAGATAGTTTGCCTGCAGAAAACATGGTTAAACAACTTGTAAAGTCTTGGAATAAACTATCTAAAAAAAATTTATATTTAGCTGCAGTTGGACCGAACTATAAAGATTTAGCTTTAGATAATCCTGTAGACTTTGTAAGATTAAAAGGCTTTGGGATTTATAGAGTACCTTATATAGATGGTATTAATGAGGTACGTGTTGATTATTTAATTGCTTCAGGTAGTTTAATTTCGTTATCAGCAATAGAGTGTGTTGGCGACATGCGTTCTGATTTATTTATTGATTATATTGATATTGAATGGGGTCTTAGAGCCAAAAGGTTAGGTTGGTTAATTTATGGAATATTTGACGCTAAAATGAGTCATTCGTTAGGCGATAAGGTAATTAGTATTTTCGGCAGACGTATTCCTCTTCACGACCCAATTAGAAACTATTTTGCAGTTAGAAACTCTTTAGTACTTTTAAAAGATAAAAGCTTACCTATAACATGGCGGTATCCGAATATTTTAAAATTACCTGTTCGTCTAATGCTTTACATAATCTTTGGGGATCGAAAAGTTTATAGATTAAAAATGATATTATACGGAATAGTAGATGCTTTCCGGTTTAAAATGGGAAAGCCAGCTTGGCTTAAGTAAGTATTTAATACTTTTAGCTAATTAACTTTAATAAAAATCTATAATGAATAATTGAACTTATAATTTCATATAAAAAAATTTATACCTATACAAATTAAATAATGAAAGTTTGTGTCTCAGTTGTTTCTCATAATCATGGAGAAATGGCCTTTAACTTAGTAAAATATCTTGTCAGTCTTCCTTCAATTGATAAAGTAATTCTGACTATCAATATTAATGAAAGTATTCCTTTATTTTATTCGGCAAAATTAAGACTGGTCGTAAATAATAAGCCTAAAGGTTTCGGTGCGAATCATAATTCTGCTTTTAATATTTCAAGATCAGATTTTTTTTGTGTTATAAATCCTGATGTAATTATAAGTAGTGATATTTTTATAAAACTTTTAGAAAAATTTCATGATCCTTCAATTGGATTAGTAGGACCATTAGTGTTTAATAGCCAAGGTATAGAAGAAGATAGTTTACGATGTTTTTTGACTCCATTTGGAATTGTAAAACGTATTTTTAAAGCTAACTCGGTAATGTATAAAATTAATAACAATGATAATGATGTTACACCGGATTGGATATCTGGATTGTTTATGCTTTTCCCTTCAAGAGTTTTTCAACACGTTGGCGGCTTTGATGAAGATTATTATATGTATTGTGAAGATGCAGACATTTGCACAAGACTTTGGAAAAAAGGCTATAAAGTTTTAGGTTGTCCATCTGTTAGCATAATCCATAATGCACAAAGAGCAAGTCATAAAAATTTAAGACACTTCTACTGGCACCTAAAGAGTTTGCTGCTGTATTTCTTAAAACATAGTTTTAGATTACCTAAAAAACAAATTACTTAAATTAATTCTGTATATATTTCATTACGGTATCTATTTTCGTCCATCTTCCTTTATTCATTAAGTTTGGGAAACTTAAATTGTTCTTGGCTAGTTCCTTCGCAGCACCCACCCTAAAAGAATGCCCGCTAATATTTCTGACTTTACCTTCATCCAATTTTACTTGCTGAGCAATTCTCTTAAAAATTCTATTAATTTGCCCTACCGATAGTTTTTCTCTTAATTTAGCATTCTTTTTTATTCCTCTAAATAAGTAGCCTTCATTAATTTTTGCTTTTCCAATCCAATTCTTAATATTTGTAATCGTCTCTCTGTTAAGATTAATAATGCTTCCCTGTTTCTCCTGATCTATCTTACTTTTTCTGAGTAATACTGATCCAGTCCCATCTTTATTTATTTTTAAATCCTCAATTCGTAGATCACATAACTCACTTCTTCTGCACAGTGTGTCGAAGGCAGTAACTAATAACGCTTTGTTTCTCAATTCATAAAGTGAATTGTCTTGCTGTTTAATCATTAAAGTTAATTCTTTTTTATTTATTCCATAGGCTTGTTTAGAAGTGCGACCAAGTTTTCTGTGCATACGCCGCATCTCAATATTTACGTCTGGATCTTTAGTAGGGTCAGGATATCGATTAAGTCTATGAATGCCTGAGAGTCCTGCAACGGCTCTTCTAATACTGGCAGAGCATAAATTATCATTAGTGAGTTTAATAATGAATTGAGCAACTGAGTTACTAGATGCTGGTAGAGCATTTTCATGTTGAGCGTCGCAAAACTCAATAAATTTTAAAAAATCAGCTCTGTAAGCTCTAATGGTTGCGTAAGCATATGCGCCTTCTATCTTATTAATTGTTTGGAATAGAGTATATTTTACAGTATCATTGTTCATATCTTTAAATCCCATAAATAATACAATTTGTATTATTATATATACTTTTAGAATTGATAACAAGTGATCAAATAAGGGCGGCACGAGCGCTTTTGAGGTGGTCGTCAAATGATTTAGCAACTAAATCAGGTATTGGTGTGGCTACTATAAAACGCTTTGAGCTAATGCAAGGTGTTCCTGTTGGAAACATCAAGTCTCTATCAAATATACAAAATGCCTTTGAGAGTGCTGGTATCGAGTTTATTGGTACACCAGAAGATCGCCCCGGAGTACGCTTATCTATCAACTATAAGATTAAGTAACATCTTATTTTTGTTCAGTTTTTCTTAAAATTCATTAATTATTTAAAATTCAGCTTCGTGGAGATCCTTGATTTATATAGGTGTTTGACATCTTTTTTACACTACTGTACAAGTAAACAGGTGTGGATAACTTTTTATCCGTAAGTCTCAGATAGTAGGTAAATACCCGGCCTGATCTTAGACTGTTTGATTTACGGGGCAATTAGGAGCTAAAAATGTCAATTCCCGTTACTAAAAGATCAGGTGGCCCAAGAACAGAGGCAGGTAAATTAAAAGCATCCAGAAATAGTAGTAAAACTGGTATTTACAGTTCCTCAGTAATTATTCAAGGGGAGAGTGTTCAGGATTATCAGGATTTTGAGGATCAAATCATGAATGTTTACAATCCTCAGGACACTCTCTCAGAAATCATTATTAAAGATATTGTCAACATTCTCTGGAAGAAGCAACGAATTCAAAATTTCGAGACAGGTTACTTAAACCAGCTAATAAATAGACCTATTACTGATGAAGAGTTTAGAATAAATATTGAGAAATATCACAAATATTGGAATGTAAGTGTCATTAATAATTTGGATTCTTATTTAAAGTTCTCTAAAGAGGAATATACAAAAAGTCTAAATTACGCTAATCAACTACTAATTAAAAGAAAGTTAATCCCAGCAGATATTGAGACCTTAGAAGAACAGTTTCCAGCGCTATATTATTTCGTAATAAAGAAGAATAAAAATTTTCAGAGTATTGGAAACACGCCAGAAGAGTTAATTGCAAGACAAATTCATGACGGTTATTTCGGAGTTATAAATTGTCTTCTTCAGTGGTTAGAATCTTTTAGGCAGCATGTCGAAGAGGCCTTTATCGCCATAGATTATCAAGAGATGCTGCGCGATTCCAAACGACAAATCCAAAACCTTCGCATTATTGCCATCATGGAAGACAGTCACTTGAAACGAGCAAGCCTTACTCTAGAGACAGCTTTCTCTAAAAAACTTGCAGAACTTCGTGCTCATCAACAGTGGATTGATCGTAGAATTCATCAAACCATCAATATGGAAGAAGTGGATGAGGAATTAGGTTCCTCAAACGTTAATCAAGAGCAGATGGTCATTAATCAATCTCAAACAGGTAATGAAGGAAGAGTGGTGAATTAAATTGACTCATTTTCACAAAACGGACTCATTCTCATTTAAAGGTAAAAATTCAGATAACTGAAGAGAATGAGTCACAAGATCAGTGTGTAAAAAGTCACTCAAAAAATCTAGCAAGTTGACCATCACTTTTTTGAATAATGGTGAATTAATCCTATTTAATCGGTATTTTTGAGCGACTTATTTGGGGTAGGGTGAGTATTATTTGAGAGATATTTGGATTTATTTATATCATTATGATATAGGTTTTGTGCATGCTAATACCACGTAGCACCCTTCGAAAATTCAGGTATGCAATTTCAGGGCATATCTGATATACTATTCGTAATGACTAAAAAATCCAAACCCAAGATCGAATCCCAGTTGGAGAGGGAGACATTTAAGTTAAAGGCAAATAAGGGCGGCGGAATTTTAAGCTTCGAAGTTTGGGGGTATGTTCAAGACGGTAAGACGATAGTAACAAGGTACAACCTGGCTTATATCAATCCACTGATTTGTCAGAAAGATAACGGGCGGGTGTTGGGGTTTGATAATGCACATGATTATCACCACAAGCACTATATGGGCAAAGTAGCCCCTGTTGAATTTGAAAGTTATGAGCAAACTCTAGAACAGTTTCAAGAAGAGTGGCAGCACATCGTTAAAGGATTAAAAAAGGTGAAAAAATGACTAAAGTAATTATTCGCACTGATAAGGTTGAGGGCTTTTTCGATCGCGCGCGCAAAGCTGCGCAAAAAGCAGATCGTGGTGAATCATTTAAGAAGTCAGCAACTTTCTCATTTGAAGATCCTCAAGAGATGTTCATGGTCCTCTCAGAAGCGCGTAGGCGCCTGATGTTAGAGGTGATGGATGAGCCTAAAACGATTACCCAACTAACGGTCAAGTTGCATCGTGAACGCTCTGCCATTACTAAGGACATTGGACTCTTGGAGAAATTGGGATTACTTGTTTCGCAAAAGAGGTCTAATCCTGGCCATGGAGTTGAGAAACTGGTAAGAACAGTTGCGCCAAAAATAGAGATGATTGCGACTTTAGGCTAATTTCTTCTGAAATGGCTTAGTAATTTGCACTCATGTTTTTATTGATAACTTGGAAAGAAAATTATGGATTGGTTGCAAGTTATAGAGGGTCTAAAGTTAGCGTTAGATTTAACTGATTTAGGAATTAATGTGAGAGATTACTTCCTTACAAATCAAGTGGAATTTGAGAGTCCTGAGGTGCAGGAAGTCATTCTACATCTTCCTTTTAATGCATCTCCCGATGAGATCATCAGTGCACTAACACCTATATACGAGCAAAAATTTCATTTGCATTTTAAGGCTGGCGATAACAACGGAGGTGACTTGTATATTCATAATGCTCAGGTTGAAGCTGGTCCAGGACATGGCATTCGCGTAAGTGGGGGTGATGGCGGTCCATTAGGAAGAGGTGGGAATACAGTTATATCCAACTCTACCTTTACTGGTGGTAAGAAAGAATAGTTAAGAAACTTATTTAGGCCCGCTGTGCGGCATTATCAGTCTTACTATCATAAGACCTGTATTTTATGGGTATTCAGCCTGATAATGCCATTTAACGCATAAGCTCTCTATTTTTTTCTTGAGGTCTTTTTCTTGATCCCTCCATTGACTCAAGCATAATCAATACTCCAGGATTTGCATAGGTAACGTCGCTATTGGCAACATTAGTCAATGCTTCATTCACTCTTGATCAAAGTTCAATATCTGCCTTGTGATAAGCCGTCTATTTTTTTAAAAGTTCATAAAACAAATACTGAGCTTGTTCCATTTTCATAATTATCTTCAACTATGATACCCAATTCTCCAACGCTAAATTGGGAACCCTCTTAAACTCTCTCAAGTTATTGGTAACTAGAATCAAGCCCTGGCTAATAGCATGGGCTGCAATATGAATATCATTCTCACCAATGATTTTGCCTTTTTTTTCTAGGGCTGCTTTAATTTGACCATAGTGTTGCGATGCCTTGGCGTCATAGGGGAGCACGTCAAGATGACTAATAAACTCTTCGATCGCCTCTAAATTTTTGTCCACATTTTGACTTTTTTCTGAGCCATAAATCAACTCAGATAAAGTAATGCTAGAAATTGCCATGCGACTGACATTTGTATTAAAAATATCTAACATTTCCTTGGGTCTGCGTTTTAGAACATAAATGACAATATTGGTATCGAGCAAAAACTTGAGCATTACAGGCTTTCTCTCTCAACTGATTTTTGTACTCCGCGCTCATTCATAAAGTCATCCGTTACCGCTGGGCCACTTAAGAAAAAGTTATCCCAGGTGTTTTCAATCGGCGTAATGATGCGTTCACGACCTCGAATGCGTACGATTACCCTTTTCACCTCATCAGGTAAACGCGCCTCAGCAGGGAGCCTGACTGCCTGGCTTCGGTTATTGGTAAACACCGTTGTAATCGCTATTGTCATCTCTTACTCCTGTGTATATAGCACAAGTATATAGCATCTCGCTTCATATAGGCAAACACTGACCAACCTTCCCATAGAGCACCTGATACTGATTCTTGGTAACTTAGTCACGCTTAACGTTATTTACATAAAGCGTTACTATCTCTCATACGGTTATTAGTTTTACATGCGCCGAAACCCAAGCGCATTTTGAAGAGAAATGCGTCGCTCGGTCTGCCAATATACACAACGTCACCACGCGTAAACTAGCACAATTAAACGCTGCAGCAAACGAGCATTTTCTGCGTTTGCCACCGGGTAGTCGATTGGAAACACTACACTGTGATCGCGCTGGGTAGTACAGCATCAGGATCAATAATCAGTGGCGCATCTGCTCAACAGGGTCACCGGGTCCTGTACGAGAGGTTGAAATTGTGGATTACCATTAAGGAGAGAGATGACAACCATTAAATGGCCACACCCAGGTGAGGTACTTCTTGAAGACTTTTTAAAGCCAATGGCGATTAGCCAGTACCGCCTAGCCCACGAGATCGGCGTTGTGCCACGCCGCATTAATGAAATCGTCAAGGGCCAAAGAGCAATCACTGCCGATACGGCTCTGCGCTTGGGTATATTTTTCGGAACGGGCGCAGAAAGCTGGATGAACCTCCAGTCGGACTATGAATTGCGCCAAGCAAAGTTGAAAATAACCAAGATCCTGTCAAGTATTCGCACATTTGATCAGATCATAGCTTAAGCGAAGTGGGTAGCGAAAATAATTATGTTCAGCCTCTGGTTGATTTTCCGCTTTACGTTCAGCTGTCAAAGCTTGTAAATAGCCCTAAGAGTGTATCCAGTAGACTTTTAAGAAAATAACTTGGATATAGAAAAAATACTGTAAAGAAACGTTATTGAGTCGGTTATATTTTACCGTTTCTCTCGGCGCAATATCCGTTATCCGCCAATATATCGAACAACAACACTGGTCATATTAATGGTAAAACGATAATCAAAATCACGTCTTATATCACCGACATTAATGGCGAGAGTTTATGATGCAAACGCTAAAGTACATTAATGCTTTGGTTGGAGGTTTGGTAATACTTTTTAGTGACTCCGCCTATCAAGTTTTATTTTTGTATAACATTTTGAAGTGGCATTTAATTTATGTTATATTTAAATATAACTCAAGGAGGCAACAATGCAGACCAATTTAAGAAAAGTAGGTGGTTCGGTGATGATGGTGATTTCGCCCGCATTTTTAGAGGAGTTGAAGATTAATGCAGGGGCAATGGTTGATGTTGTCATGCTTGAGGGCCGCTTAGTAGTCAAGCCTATTACCAAACCTGTATATAAATTGGCGGATTTGCTGGCAAAGTGCGATGCCAATGCCAAAATACCCAAAGAAGACAAACGCTGGCTGGAGCTCACCCCCGTTGGTAATGAGATCTTGTAATGAATCGAGGCGATATTTATTTGGTTTCTCTGGACCCTACCTCCGGCCATGAGCAAAAGGGAGTGCGACCAGTACTCGTGGTCTCGCCTGGTCCTTTTAATAAATTAACCAAGGCACCCATTGTGGTGCCTATTACTACAGGCGGGAATTTTGCAAGAGTTGCTGGGTTTACAGTCACTTTAGAGGGCTCTAAAACAGTTGGCGTAGTTCGCTGTGATCAACCAAGAGTGCTGGACTTGGTAGCCCGAAAAGCAAAAAAGTTAGAGAGTGTGTCAGTCGCTGTAATGGATGAAGTATTGGCTAAATTGGCGACATTGATCGCATAATAAAGTTCTTCTGAAGGTAGTATGGTGATTGCCATTGTTTTAGAAGATGAACCATCTCAGTAGATTGCGTTGCCAGTAAAGGTTAGTTTTCCTGATGGAGCGATGGTACTAAATATCAAGCGATGAGAAAACGAAAGAGTAATCATTCCTAATTAAAATACTTACAATGGTTTTTTAATTGGCCCGAAAGTGAATGATAATTTTACGAATAAAATCTAACACCCTTACTAATTAGCATTTCTAATCCTATTTTTGCTGTAAACAGCATTGTAAATAGTTAATTAACACACTACAATTTAAAAATGATAAAATCATTTAAACATAAAGGGCTTAAAGACTTTTATGAGCATGGCAATAAGGCTGGAATTCTGCCTCATCATGCTAAAAAATTACAACTATTACTCACTGCACTAAATGCAGCTAAAGATGAGAGAGATATGAATGCTCCTAGTTGGAATTTACACTTATTAAGTGGCAACTTAAAAGATTATTGGTTAGTCACTGTCAGTGGTAATTGGCGAATTACTTTTAGGTTTGATGAAGGTGATGTTGAGTTAGTAGACTATCAAGATTATCACTAGGAAAAAATGATGAATATGTATAATCCAGCGCATCCAGGAGAGGTTCTTAGAGAATGGTTACCAGAGGGTATGCGCATAGAGCAAGCTGCAAAAGAATTACACATCTCTCGTACAACCCTCTCCAAGGTCTTAAATGCAAAATCAGGGCTGACTGCTACAATGGCGTTAAGACTGTCCGCGTGGTTGGGTACGTCTCCTGATTTGTGGTTAGGCATGCAATTACAGTGGGAATTGCGTCAGGCGAAAAAAAAACGATTACCCACAATAAAACCACTTAAAAGACAAGCTGCATCTATAGCTTAGAGTTTATATTACCTTTTGGTAAAAAAGTAACGTTGTACTTCGTATTTGATTTCATCAGTATCTCCGGGAAACCCCGGCCTTCAGGCTGAGGAGGTAAAGTGACGGTTTTACTTCCCGTCTCGAATAAGTTGTATCTTAATAAATTACGTATATTGTGTAAGGCATGGACTGGAATTCCCCCAATATTACTGACACCCCTGTAAGCTCAAATAGCGTCAATTCAAACTTCAAAAATAAGTGGTTTGCGTGTTATTAATGATGTATAAACAGTGTAGATGCGTTCAAGGAGATATGCTATGGAATCTGTCATTCGCAAATGGGGAAATAGTCCCGCTCTACGCTTGCCGACCACTGTTTTAAAAGAAGCAGGTTATCAACTCGAGCAGAAAGTTGACCTTATCGTCTCTCCTGGTCGGATCATCATCCAGCCATCCAAAAATATAGCCTATGACCTTGATACTTTGATTAAGGGAATCAATGCTGCCAACATGCATGAAGAAATCAGCTTTGGTTCTCCAGTGGGGAACGAGGCGCTCTGATGCCGCGCTCTTATGTCCCCGACACAGGCGACGTGGTTTGGCTCGAATTTGATCTTCAAGCTGGACATGAACAGATGGGACACCGGCCTACGCTCGTCATCAGTCCAGCAAGTTACAACAGCAAAACTGGATTGATGGTATGTTGCCCGATATCTACCAAAATTAAGGGTTATACCTTTGAGGTGGTGATCCAGGTCGACGGCGTGGATTACGCGGCGCTTGCTGATCAAGTGAAATCGCTTGATTAGAAAGTTCGACGTGCTAAAAAGAAGTCTATCGTTAGCATAGATGTCCTCGTGCATGTCAGAGCAAAGATGAAGTCCTTATAACAAATTACTTGATTACCTATAGCGTAGCTTTGTTATGTCTAGATGGTTCGTACGATATGGAACTCCAATGAGGTTAGTGAATATAAACTTTTTTGGTTTTAAGTGCCTTTTCAAATTGTTCCCTACTTACCCAGATAGGAACAAAAGTATTCTAATCTTACAGAAAAACGATCGGTAGAGTCTGCAATATCGTACCTTGCTAATAATCATGTTCAATAGTTTAATTAAATTAAAGTTTACTTTTAGGAGATGGTTTAAATTTAAACTTAAAACTAAACAGTGAGTAAAAAAAATGAAAGAAAATTAAACCAACTTATCTTGAAAAATTTAGAGGATACCTACATTGTGTTAAACATCAATTCTCTTGTATACGCTAAATAGGCGTAAGCTATATATAACCTAATACAATTTAATCATTCACAAAATAAAGCGACACTTTATATGAACGACATCATGAGTTCCATGTGGGCGGCCACTCGAACCCAATTCAATCCTAAAATGATGATGCTGATTTTTGCGCCATTTTTTATAGCGCTGATTCTGTGGTCAATTCTGATGTTTGTATTCTGGGGGAGTTGGCATGATTCACTAATGCTTTGGGTCAATGGAGCCACCTATCCCACTTGGATATCGCCAGCAGTAGTGGCTATTGTCTCAGGCTATTTTATTTCTATTATGTTATTGTTTTTACTGGCCCCAGCAGTCTACTTAACTACCATTTTAATCACGGCATTTTTTTCTATGCCAATTATTGTCCAGCATGTACAACGTCGTTATTTTCCGCAAGTGAGTGAACAAGGGTCTCATCATGTATTGGGCAGCATACTCAATACACTGATTGCTATAGGTGTACTCTTAATAGGGTGGGTATTGGGTTTTCCGTTTTGGTTATTAACTCCCCTAGCACCTGTTATATCGCTAGTACTAACAGCGTACATGATTCAACGACTCTTTCGTTATGATGCGCTAGCAGCTTATGCCACCAATGAAGAAATGAGAGTGATCATACAACGCTCATCTTCTAAATTTTTTATGCTCGGTATTGTTGCGGCATTTATTCAATTTATTCCCATCATCAATCTTTTTATGGCAACTTGGGTGGGATTATCCTTTACCTTTTTAGCATTCAACGAGTTACGCCAATTAAGAGAGTATGAGATAGGATATCCATAGGCGGTTATAAATAAGGAGAACATTCATGAGCATCTTAAAAGACTTTAAGGATTTTGCGATTAAGGGAAACGTGATTGATTTGGCAGTGGCTGTGATTATTGGCGGTGCTTTTGGCAAAATCGTCTCATCTATGGTTGAAGATATGATTATGCCAGTGATCGGCGCAATCATTGGTAAGCTTGATTTCTCTAATTTGTATATTGTATTAGGAACACTGCCGGAAGGTGTCCCCGACACTCTAGAGAATTTAAAAAAACTAAAAATACCCGTATTGGCTTATGGCCGTTTTCTGACAGTGAGTGTGGATTTCATGATTCTTGCGTTTATTATCTTCCTCATGGTGCGATTGATTACTCGGCTTAAAAAGCAAGATGAGCCGATAGAGGCTACTCCGGTTGAGGTTCCTATCTCAGAAGAAATATTGTTGTTACGTGAAATTCGGGATCAATTAAAAAAAAGTAGTTAAAAACACAAAGCTTAAATCACTATTCATGGGCAAGCTGTACCAAATTGAGCGACCGCCTCCATGTCTTACGAGTAGGCCTTTTTTAACAAGATTGCCGAATGTGGTTTTAAGCGTATTGGGACTCGCGCCATACACGCGAACGATATCGCGTGACGTTACCCGTCCGTGATCTCTTACGTAATCTAAAACGTGAACAGCTAATTCTGGTAATACCGCAAGAGTTACTTTTTCTCTCTCAACTTTGGCGGCAAGTCTTTGTTTTTGATGTTGCAATGCCCGCATAAAGAATATCAGCCAGGGTTGCCAATTTGGCGTTTCATTATGTAAGGATTGTTGGGTTTGGCGCAAAGCCAAATAATAACTTTCCTTGTTAAGCTCAATGACGCTCTCTAGCGAACTATAAGGCACAAAGGTATACCCTGCTTGTAGAAGTAAGAGCGTAGTCAATATTCGACTCAATCTGCCATTGCCATCTTGAAAAGGATGGATTTCTAAAAAAGTCACTATAAAAACAGCAACGACTAACAGAGGATGTAATCGCCTAAGTTCACGAGCATCCTTTAGCCACTCAACTAATTCAGTCATACGACGTGGAGTATCAAATGGAGAAGCGGTCTCAAAAACAACGCCAACCATGTTGCCCTCGGTATCAAAGGCCGTCACATTGTTTGATAGTTTTTTATATTCTCCTCTATGGCGTTCATCCTTTAGACTGTAACGCAGAAGATCTCGGTGTAACTGCTTGATATGATTTTCGGTGACGGGTATGTCGTTAAAGCCATAGAAAATCATCTCTATTGTCTCGGCATAACCAGCTACTTCTTCTTCATCGCTGCTATCAAATTTCTTGATATCTAGTTTTGAAAGAAGCATTTCGACTTCACGGTCTGTTAGTTGGCTACCTTCAATGCGGGTAGAAGAGCCAATGCTCTCAATGGTAGCTGCTTGTCGCAACGCATTGAGTCTTTCTCTGGAGCAAGCGTTCCAAGCGCGCGCCAAGCTCCTTTAAATTCGTCCACTTCGCTCAGTAAATTGAGCAATTCATCCGTAATTTGTATACTTTTAATAGTAATCATACTTAAAATATGCCCGATTATACCGGATTGTCAGCCAGTATAGACCTGAATAGAGTGTGCGTAATGTCTATTGTCAGCCTGAAAATAAAGACTTGATTAAACCCGAATAAAGCAAAGCTTAGCTATTATTTGCATAATGTAATCAGAAGGTAGATGCATGGATGGATTTCAGTCTTTCGTCGCGATAGAGTGACTTGATCTAATTTATAGTCTCAGTAACAATTAAGTAAAATTCAATCTTGTTGATATAAAATTGATCAGAAAAGATTATATTGAGGTCTTGAATAAATTGAGATACAGTGTATCTCAATTGAATATAATAAGAATTCACTATGGCCACCACCACTATGGTCCACGTTCGAGTGGACGAGAACGTCAAGGCGCAAGCTAATGAAACGTTAGCATCGATGGGTTTGACTATCTCAGATGCAATTCGTGTGTTCTTAACTCGTATTGTTGCCGATAAAGAATTACCATTTTCCCTCAAAGCACCAAACGCCACCAGTCGTATCGCCATCGCTGAAGCCAGTGAGATCATTAAGAGCCATCGCTCTCGTTTTGTAACTCTAGAAGCTCTTCTAAATGACCTCGAAAAAGCCGGCAGTAATTAAGCGCACAAATCTGCCTTGAGCGGCTGACTATACCAAAGAGTTTCAAAAAGACTGGATACGTTTATCTCACTCCGGAAGATACAATATGATCCGGCTCAAAGAAGTAATGCTTCTACTAATCTCCAATGAGGGTCCGCTACCGCCAGAATGGCTTGATCATCCCTTAACGGGCGACTGGGCGGGCTACCGTGAGTGCCACATTGGTGGCGATTTTCTACTAATCTATACAATAGGTGATTTGGTAAAGAATAGCCTGATTGTCTTTGTTCGCAGTGGGACTCATTCAGATCTGTTCTCTTGATTCTGTTTAAATTCTTTAGTATAACTTTTAGGGTTTTAAATTTGAGAGGAATGGCAAAGTTGGTTTTGGTGCCGCAGACCGGAATCGAACTGGTGACCTACGCGTTACGAGTGCGTTGCTCTACCGACTGAGCTACTGCGGCAATAATTTATATTTTATCATAAAAGAGAGTTTGATTAACTAGACTCAATGCTATGGGGATCAATAAACATCACATCTCTGGAGGAAGCAGCTAAATGCTGCCCGCCATCCACATAAATCACACTTCCTGTAAGACTTGATACAGAGGAGCAGTAGAGGACTGTATGGGCAATATCCTCTGCAGTGGCAGACTTTTTAAGAGGGTTCATCTGCTGTATTGCTTCAAAATGACTTTGTGATTGAGGACCAGAGGGCAGAATGATGCCTGGAGCTATTCCCATTACCCTTACGTGAGGTGCAAATTGCTGAGCCATCAAAGGAATGGCAGATGCTAGTGCCGCCTTTGATAAGGTATACGAAAAATAATCGGGGTTAGGATTAATTAACTTTTGATCTAAGAGATGAATGATCAACCCTTGCGTTCCCTGTTGTTGATGTATCCCATAGAACTTTTCAGATAACAAGATGGGCGCTTTAACATTAATATCAATGTGCTGATTAAATAAACGAACATCAACCGCATCTGGCCTATCATACTCAAACAAAGAGGCATTATTCACTAAAAGGGCGGGGGGGCTAAGCTCAGCGCTCACTTGATCAATAATGTTACTTACTTCCTGTGGCTTTGCGAGATCAGCCTGGACTAACACAGCACTTCGTCCCATCGCGTTAATTAACGATTGAGTGTCCTTAGCCTCATGTGCAGATTGATTGTAATGAATGGCAATATCCCATCCATGTTGAGCGAGGATTAAGGCGATGGTGCGGCCAATTCGTTTACCCGCTCCAGTGATGAGCGCTACAGGACGAGCTGCGTTCATGGTAGTAGCGTCTCAAGGGCGGTTGGATTGATATTAAAGAGCTCTTTTAAGCTCTGGTATTGACTAGGTAAAACATTATCTCGTTGCATTGAAGCCAAATTGTCTCGACTCATCAGAGTTTTACCTGGTAAATGCTCAAAAGCCCAGGCTTGTATTACGCCAAGAGCGTGAGGCATAGGAATCACCAAGGGTTTTTTATTGACGGTGCGTCCTGCCAATTCCACCAGCTCTTTTAAGGTATAAATAGATGGTCCGCCCAAATCAATGGATTGATGAAAAGTGTTGCGTTGATCAATGGATTGACTAATGGCCTGTGCCACATCGCTAACTGCCACCGGCTGAAAACGACTCTGAGCGGAGGCTAAAGGAATCACTGGAAAAATGTTACATAAAGAGGCAAAGAGCTGTATAAATTGATCATCTGATCCAAAAATCACTGAGGGTCTTAAAATAGTCCAATTTAATGAGCTCTCTTTAATATACCGCTCAGCATCACCTTTGCTACGTTGGTACATGGATGGTCCGTGACTATCAGCTCCCAATGAGCTGATATGAATAAAACGTCTTGCTGGGCTGTGATTAAACGCATTAATGAGACGTTTAACCAACTCCACATGAGCTTCCTTAAACACTGGTCCATAGGGAAAGCCAGGCCTGTCATGAAGCTGACCCACAAGATTAATCACTACGCCACCAGAATCTAATTTACTAACCCATTGATTTAAATGCTCTTGAGACAACTCAGTGTCGGTTATCCAAGTCACCTCGATGGGATGATGCGAAATAGTAGCTGAGCGGGTAGGAATGATAACTTTGTCACCTCTCTCAAGCAAAAGAGAGGTGACATAACGGCCTAGAAAGCCACTGCCACCGATGAGTAAAACAGTGGCAGCTTGGGACATGATTTACAACTTAAGCGGCATGCGACATCGCAGTAGTGTGTGCACGACGAATGCGAACTACGATATCTACGCTCTCCTGAATCATGCCAGGAGGAAGTTGAGGTAAACCTTCTACGCGTAACATATCTGACTCTATATCATGCAACTCACCTGATTCGATATCAAAGAAGTGATGATGAGAACCTGTATGTGTATCGTAAAAGACACGTTCTGGATCAACGATGATTTCTTTGACCAGGCCTTTTTCGGCAAATAAATTAAGTGTGTTATAAATGGTCGCTTTTGAGACCTCAGCATGGGTTTCATTAACCATGGCAAGTAGGCGCTCGGCAGAAATGTGCTGGCGACGCTCAAATAGTTTTTCGGCAATCATCAAACGCTGCTGTGTTGGAATAATGCCTTTTTTTCTTAATAACTCGGCTATATGGTTCATAATTTTTTCTCTCCCTTTTAAGACACTTGTCTCCCCTTCAAGTTCCTAGTGTACTAAAAAAAAGGGTTATTTTTCAATGGGTCAGGGATTTAGGTAAGGGAAATACTACATTTTCAGGGGTTCCTTGCAGCTCCATCACTTCCTGCGCCCCTAGTTGTTGAAGTCTTGCAATCACTTCATTAACCAGAACTTCTGGTGCTGAAGCGCCCGCTGTAACACCAATAGAACTTTTATTATTTAACCATTCCGCTTTGATATCTTCTGCTCTATCAACCATGTAAGCACTTACTCCTAGGTTCTCTGCAACCTCTCTCAGGCGGTTTGAGTTGGAGCTGGTAGGAGAGCCCACCACAATCACCAGATCCGCTTGTTCACTTAGCTTCTTAACGGCATCTTGACGGTTTTGGGTGGCATAACAAATATCATCTTTGCGTGGCCCCTGAATGAGAGGAAAGCGCTCTTTGAGCGCATCAATGACTTTTTGTGCATCATCCACCGACAGGGTGGTTTGGGTTACATAGGCCAGTTGATCAGGGTGGTGAATCTCAAGACTTTGTACATCCTCAGGCGTTTCAACAAGGTAAATGTTGTCTTTGGCTTGCCCTAGAGTGCCTTCCACTTCGGGGTGCCCCTTATGGCCGATCATGACAATCTCGCGCCCAAGTGCATGTAAGCGAGAGACCTCAGTGTGCACTTTGGTTACCAAAGGGCAGGTGGCGTCAAACACCTTAAGACCTCTTTTTTCTGCTTCTTCTCTGACTTGCAAGGATACGCCATGAGCGCTAAAAATGACTGTGGCCCCTTGAGGCACTTGATTGAGCTCATCAACAAAGATGGCTCCCTTGTTCTTCAGATCTTCCACCACAAAACGGTTATGGACCACTTCGTGACGCACATAAATTGGCGCACCAAAGCGAATAAGTGCTTGCTCGACTATGTCAATTGCTCGGTCTACTCCGGCACAAAACCCACGCGGATTAGCTAATTTTATGGAAATAGGTTTAGTCATTTATTCAATATCCATTGGTGGAAAACCAAAGCGCTCTTCAAGCCATGGATCGGCATCGTTATGGTAGCCTCTTACTTCCCAAAACCCTGGCCGATCTTTTTTGTGCAGCTCTATAGCTTTAAGCCACTTAGATCCCTTCCATGCATAGCGTTTAGGTACGATGATTCTTACCGGGCCCCCATGCTCTTGAGCAATAGGTTGGTTAAAGAGCTGATGAGCAATAATCACATCATCATCAAGTAGCGCTTCCAAGGGTAGATTGGTGGTGTAATTGTCGTAGCCGTGGAGGGTAACAAAATGCGCTTCATCCAATGGTTCAGCCTGTAGTAATAAATCTCTTGCTAACACCCCATGCCACTGCATATCAAGTTGCGACCAACGGGTGACACAATGAAAATCTGCCGTCACAACAGATTGAGGCAGCGCTAAAAAATCCTGCCAAGTTAAAGTCAGTTCATGATTAACTAAACCAAATACTTTAAGTTGCCAGTGAGATAGAGGAATGTCAGGACGAAAACCTAAATCAAGAATAGGAAAATTAGATACTTCGGTTTGTCCTGGAGGAATTCTTGGGTTATCACTGACTTTCCCAGGTTTCATGGGACGTTGAGTTACTAATGTTTTTGCACGAATAAGTTTGAGCCAATCAGTCATTTTTCTTAAATAGGCCATCCCAAATTAAACATATTACTCCCACCGTGATCGCTGAGTCGGCAATGTTAAAAGAAGGCCAATAATGCTCCCCCACATGCCATTGAATAAAGTCAGTCACCACCCCTACATATAATCTATCAATTAGATTACCGAGTGCCCCACCAAGAATCAAGCTTAAACTAATTGAGAAAAAGTGCTCTTGTTGATGGCGATAAATGAGTATGCACAACCATATTACTGCAGTGACAGCAATGGCTGTAAAGAAGTAGCGTTGCCACCCCCCGGCGTTAGCAAGCAGACTAAATGCCGCACCTGGATTTTTAGCTAAGACAATGTTAAATAATGAATTAACCGTAATGACGTCGTGGTAGGGAATAAGATGTGACAACACCCAGCTTTTTGTCCACTGATCCACAGCGATCACCATCATGACAATCAATAAATATACTCTGAAGTTACGCATAGTGACGTGTTTCCTCGCTGCCATGAATATTACTTATACAGCGCGCGCATAAGAGTGGATGATCATGGTCATGTCCTACCTCTTCACGATAATGCCAGCAACGTTCACACTTTTGATGCTCACTGGCTTTGACCTGAATGGTGAAATGAGTGGTGTCTCCATTAAGCGTAAATTCAATTGTCTCTCTATCCTGTAATTCACTCTCAGACAATAAAGAGAGTTGAGCTTGCGAGGTTATAAAAATAAAACGTAAATCCTCTTTGAGAGGTGCGAGCCAGTGCATCAGTGTCTGATCAACATAGAGTGTCACGTCAGCTTTAAGTGATGAGCCAATCACTCCCTCTGCTCGTTTATGTTCTAACTCTTTTTGTACAAGGGAGCGAAACTCTCTTAAATGGCTCCACTCCTTAAGAAGAGTAGAGGCATCAGAGAGTGTTGGAAGGGTATACCACTGTTCATGAAAAACTGACATGTCAGTATCTTCTGGTTGCCCATTAAGTGTTATCCAAGCCTCTTCCGCTGTAAAGGTTAAAATCGGTGCCAGCCAACGCAATAAAGCATGCGTGATGTGATAGAGCGCTGTCTGCGCAGAGCGACGCGCAGTGCTATGTGGTGCTGTGGTATAGAGTCGATCTTTAAGGATATCTAAATAAAATCCACCTAAATCTTCACTACAAAAAGTTTGGATACGTTGCGTCACTGAATGAAACTCAAAGCGCTCATAATAACCTTGTATTTCTCGTTGTACTTCTTCAGTTAAACTCACTACATAGCGATCAATAGCAAGCCAGTTCTCTATAGCAACGGCTTGACTGGAGAAATCAAAATCTGAAATATTAGCGAGTAAAAAGCGTAAGGTATTTCTAATGCGACGGTAAGACTCCACCACCCGTTTGAGAATTTCATCGGATAAATTAAGCTCCCCTGAATAATCAGTGCTAGCTACCCATAATCTTAAATTATCAGCACCAAGATTTTTCATGACCTCTTGCGGGAAAATCACATTTCCCAACGACTTACTCATCTTACGACCTTCCCCGTCCACCACAAAGCCATGAGTGAGCAGTGCTTTATAAGGGGCGTGAGACTTCATGCCGCAGGAGGTGAGAAGAGAGGATTGAAACCAACCACGATGTTGGTCTGATCCTTCTAAATAAAGATCAGCAGGACTGTGTACTCCCTCGCGCTGGTCGAGTACTGAAAAATGAGTAGTACCAGAATCAAACCACACATCTAAAGTGTCTTTTAGTGGACGATAGTCTTTGGCATCATTACCTAATAACTCATCAATAGACGCTTCAAACCAAGCATCAATTCCCTCTTTTTCTATACGCTGGGCAATTGTCTCAGTAATGGCTTGAGTATTAGGATGAAGCTCACCCGTTTGTTTGTGGACATAAAAAGGAATAGGTACTCCCCATGCGCGTTGGCGTGAGACACACCAATCAGGACGCTTTTCAATCATGGCATTAAGTCGTGCGCGACCCCATTGCGGGAAAAACGCTGTCTTCTCCACTTCTTGTAAAGCCGTCTCTCTCAATGAAGGAAGCCCATTGGGGTGGTTATCCATGGTGATAAACCACTGAGCGGTAGCTCTAAAGATAATTGGCGTTTTATGTCGCCAACAGTGTGGGTAACTATGAGTAAATTCACTGTGCGCTAACAAAAGTCCTGTTTCTTTCAGTTTGGCCACAATGATGGGGTTGGCTTTCCATACAAACTGCCCTGCCACAACAGGGGTTCCCTCTACAAAGCAACCATTATCAAGAACAGGGCTCTTTACAGGTAATTGATAACGCAGACCTACAATATAGTCATCCATACCATGGGCAGGAGCAGTATGGACCAATCCTGTTCCCGAATCAGCTAACACATGTTCCCCTAAAATAATGGGAACTTGTTTATCAAAGAGTGGGTGAGTGAGCTCTAGTCCCTCTAATTCGCGACCTTGAATGGTAGCCACTGTATTTCCTGATACTTGATAACGTAATAGAGAAGCATCAACTAAATCTGTGGCTAATAGCAAATAGTTTGTTTCTGTTTCGGTGAGTGTGTAGCTTAACTCTGGATTCACACATACCGCTTCATTACCAGGTAATGTCCAAGGGGTAGTAGTCCAAATAACAGCTAAAATCGGTTTATTAGTGAGTGTGAGATCAAGCTTTTTTTCTAACTCTTGTTGATGGGTAACAGTGAATCCCACATCCACAGCAGGAGAGACTTTGTTTTCATATTCCACTTCTGCTTCAGCTAAAGCTGAGCCACAATCTAGGCACCAATTCACGGGTTTTTGACCTTGGTGAAGAAAGCCTCGTTGCCATAACTGACCAAGTGATCTAACGATATCAGCTTCAATCTGAGGCGCTAAGGTGAGATAAGGATTGTCCCAGTCAGCACTCACTCCAAGGCGAATAAAATCAGCCTTTTGTTTGTCTACTTGTTCAAGAGCGTATTGGCGACATAGCTGCCTAAATTGTTTGGCATCAATATTTTTACCGTGTTTTTTTTCTACTTGTAGTTCAATAGGTAAGCCATGGCAATCCCAACCTGGAATATAAGGCGCATCAAAACCAGATAAGGTTTTACTTTTGATAATAATATCTTTAAGAATTTTATTGACAGCATGACCAATATGAATATCACCGTTGGCATAAGGTGGGCCATCGTGAAGAATATATTTAGGACGATTAGCTGCGACATGACGTAATTGTTGATAGCGTTTTTGTTCAAGCCAGCGCTTGATCCATTGTGGCTCGCGTTTAGCGAGATCTGCACGCATGGCAAAAGGGGTATCAGGTAAATTAAGGGTTTTTTTGTAATCAGTCATAGTGATAGTGAGGTTAAATAAGCTTTTGCTTCAAGAGCATCCAAATCAATTTGTTTAATTAATTCGTCTAAGGTTGTAAATTCCGCTTCGTCACGGATCTTGTGATAAAAGTTCACGTGGATACGTCGACCATAAATGTTGTCATTAAAGTCAAACAAATGGACTTCTAACCAAGGCTCATGGTTTGACTCAACAGAGGGTCTTGTGCCAAGACTCGCTACACCTTTAATAGGCTCATTATGTAGCCCCTCTACTGTAACAGCAAAAATACCTTGTAACGGAGGTATTCTTCTTCCTAAAGGGATATTCGCCGTGGGGTAGCCTATGGTTCTTCCTAATTGTTTACCAAAGGCGACGCGCCCGCTAATATAAAAAGGCCGACCCAGTAATTGACGCGCCATGTCTAATTGACCCTGCTGCAGTGTCTCACGGATCGCGCTACTTGATACCCTCTCTTGCCCCACCCTATGGCTATCCATCGATTCGCAGGTAAAACCTGCTTCTGTCGCACGGGAGAGAAGATAAGCAAAATCGCCCTGTCGTTTGGCACCAAACCGAAAATCATCGCCAACAAGTAAATAACGGGTATGCAATTGTTGCTTGAGAATACGATTAACAAACTCCTCTGCTGTGGTTTTTGCCAAATCATGATTAAAGCGCAAAATAACCACGTGATCCACATTAGCCGCCTCAATTAATTCAATTTTTTCCCGTAAGCTGGTAAGGCGAGGTTGACTAAATTGAGGGGCAAAAAAGTCTTTGGGATGCGGCTCAAAAGTCATGACCACACTGTTTAAATGACGAGCACGTGCTTGAGTCACCACTTGCTTAATCATCATTTGATGACCTAAGTGGACACCGTCAAAGTTGCCTATGGTCAAGGCGCAAGACTTGGTTAAGGGCTGGGATAGCCCTAAGTGAATTTGCATCTTAAGACGTAAAATACTCAATTTTAACGCTAATTCGCGGTTTTGTCTGAATTGAATCCCATACAAGGGTAATTATTGAAATGCAACTTTGGCTCCCTATTACCTGTGTTTTTTAATGGATTATGCGAACCCGCAATTTGTTAACGCTATGTTTAATGAGGAAAGATTCCGACTATTTACCCCACAGGGTGGCGAGCGGAGCCGCCCAAATATTGTCACCCAAAGGCAGGGTTTCATCACCGTTATAAAGCAAGATACCCATCTTAAATTGCGTACCGGCCAAATGACTCAATTTTCTCAATCCCTTTAAATCACTCTCCTTCACAGTGCCAGAGGCTTTCACTTCAACACCAACCAATTGTCCGGCTGCGTTCTCAATTACTATATCAACCTCAACTTTGTCGGTATCGCGGTAGTACATTAATGTGTACCTACTCTCTGCTGTAGTAGTGGCTTTGAGTAGTTCACCGTAAACAAAGGATTCCAGAACATGACCAAACCGACTTCGGTTATGCTGAACCTCTTCAACAGTCAGACCAACTAAGCTCGCCAGTAAACCAGAGTCAATGAACTGTAATTTAGAGGTTTTAACGATTCGCTTAAGTCTGTTGTGGGCCCAAACCTCTGTCCGTCTGAGTAAGTACATCTGCTCAAACACGCTGACGTACTTCGCTGCAGTTTTGCTGTCCAGCCCACACAGGCCGCCTAGCTCACTGTAGTTACACATTTGTCCCGCAGTTTGTGCCAAGGCGTGCAAAAATCGTGGCAACTGATCCAGCTTGTCAATACTTGCGACATCACGAATGTCACGTAAAATGAGCGCGTCGATATATTGCCGTACCCATGAAGCTCGTCGTCTCTCTGTGGTTCTTGAAATAGCTTCAGGGTACCCACCCCTTAGTACACGATCAACCAAGTCAGATTCCACTGCTTTTGTATATGGCTTGGGAATTTGCTCAGAGAATACGCTATCAAGCCAGTTTGTTGACTGCCCTTCGATTTCACTTTGGGAGAGAGGAAGCAGTAATAAAGTCTCCATACGACCAGCTAAGGAGTCTGCCACTGTCGGTAAAGCCATTAGATTAGCTGATCCTGTCAGTAAGAAACGCCCGGGACGTCTATCTTCATCCACACTCTTTTTGATGGCTAACAGCAAAGAGGGAGCGCGCTGTACTTCGTCAATGACCGCACAATCTAGGTTACGGATCATTCCGACAGGATCTTCTTTGGCTGACATCAAAGTAAGCTCATCATCCAGGGTTAAATATCGACCCACGCTGCCTGATAGTTGACGAACCAATGTTGTTTTTCCTGACTGACGAGGCCCGGCCAGTAACACTACAGGCGTATCAGACATGGCTTCTGTAATACGCGACTCGATGTGACGTGGGTAAAAAGTTAAGTTAGACATGCTTAATATAATAGCGTAAATTTCGGAATTTTAAAACGTAAATTTTGGAATATACGAGCGTGAAATTTGGAATATACGAGCGTGAAATTTGGAATTAAAATTAAAGAAATCAGACTTTTTAGGATTATCTATTTGATAATTAAGTCATTATTTTGATGCAAGATTAACTTTTTTGACGATTATTGTAACGCTCCTGATGCCAGCGGCTCCACTTTTACCTACTTCAGTTATTCATTTCTTTTGTAGCATGAAATGATTATAAATCTCGCCAACTGGTTACTTGATAATTATCGCGCTCAAAACTCTCATCTCCTCCATAGATAACTTTTAATTGAACAGAGGGATTGTTCAATAATCGGTTTAATTTGATTAGAGAGTGTACCCATTCTGTTGTGAAGGTGGCACCAGATTTGATTTCTACTGCTTTGATAGGGTTTTCTTGCTCATCAATGATATCTATTTCAGTTCCTGAGTTATCACGCCAAAAGCTTAAGTGTAAACGACTGCCGTGATTAAATTGGTGTTTGATCATCTCAGCCACTACCATTGATTCAAAGAGAGCGCCTCGAAAAGGGTGGACAGACAAGATATCACTAGTGGTTATATTCAATAACCATGAGGCGAGACCTGTATCCAAAAAATAAAGTTTTGGTGCTTTAATTAATCGTTTACCAAAATTGCTATGAAACGGCATAATACGCTTCACGATGTAACTTGCTTCTAATACGCTGATCCATTCTTGTGCCGTATGGCTACTGATACCGCAATCATTTCCAAGTGAAGTTAAATTGAGTAATTGACCGCTACGAGCTGCGCATAATTTTAAAAAACGTTGAAACTGATTAAGATTTTTTACATTAATGAGTTGACGAACATCTCTTTCTACATAAGTTGCGACATAATTACTGTACCAATCAGTAGGTTCAATCTCTCTGCTGTAAAGAGCAGGATAGGTACCCTTGAGTATTAATTGATCCAATGTTGCGGGCATGCAATGAGCCGCTTTGAGTTCTGATAAGGATAGTGTCAATAGCTCCACCTTTCCCACTCTTCCAGCTAAAGACTGGTTAATGCTACTAAGTAACTCAAACTGAGATGAGCCAGTAAGGATAAACTGCCCAGGAATCATCTGTTGATCAACAATTCCTTGTAACCATGAAAACAGGCTTGGACAACGTTGAATCTCATCAAGGACGGCCCCCTTTGGGAAACGAGCCAAAAATCGTTTGGGGTCGTTGGTGGCGAATTCTCGTTCGTCAGGATTTTCGAGAGAAATGTAAGGCTTGTCAGGAAATTGATGGCGCGCAAGGGTGGTCTTGCCTGATTGCCGAGGTCCTGTAATAGCAATGATCGGAAAACCTTTGGTTAACCGTTCAATCGTTTTTGAAGCGTTACGCGCATAAAACATACGGATTTGAAGTTGAATTTCATAATTGTATATTTTATTATAAATCAGATAGTTAAGCAACTCTTATTAGCGATTTTGGCGTTTTAAAAGTGTTAATTACTCTTGGTGTTATGTTTTATATGATTTTGTTAGGTCAACATAAGCTTTACAGCAATGCCAGCTAAGAGAGTGGCAAGTAAAGGGCGAGTAACTTTTTCTGAAATTTTGCTATTGAGTTGAGTGCCAAGCCAAATACCAGGGATAGATCCGATTAATAAATTAATCAGTAATGAAAAGTTAATTTCCCCTAAAGCCAAATGTCCCATCCCGGCAATAAGAGTGATAGGAATAGCATGAGCAATATCTGTCCCGATAATTCTCGATAAGGGCAGTTTTGGGTATAAAAGAAGTAAAGCAGTAGTCCCTACCGCCCCTGCACCCACTGACGATAGAGTAACTAACGATCCAATAACCATCCCCACAATAACAGAGATAAATCGTTTATAGGATATCTCTTGGGTTATTTGGATAGCCGTTTCACGGCGATAGAGATTGCGCCAACCCCACAATAAGGCGAGGGCTGTGAGAAAGAGGGCGAGAGCTAAGGAGTAGCGAATAGTGGCGCGGAAGCTCTCTTGCTGCCAATGACTGCCGGCCAATGACAAGGTAATAAGCGAGGCTGGAATACTTCCTAAACTTAAGTAGGATACAGCATGCCAATCAATATTTTTTTTACGGTGATGAATGAGTGTGCCGCTCAGTTTAGTAATTGCAGCGTAAAGAAGATCCGTACCCACTGCGCTCAAGGGATTAATTTTAAAAACCAAAATGAGTAAAGGAGTCATCAGTGAGCCACCGCCCACGCCGGTTAACCCCACTAAAAACCCACCTAATAACCCTGATAGGGCATAAGACCAATGCATGTCTTGTGTCGCATAAAATAAAAAGACATGTTAACCGTCAATCCTATAAAATATTAAGGAATATTATCTTTTCTCTATAAAACTAAATGTTATATAGGACAGGCTCCCCATGAAATTACAACAATTACGTTATCTGGTGGAAGTGGCTCAAGCAGGACTCAATGTGTCGCAAGCTGCCGAGAATCTCCATACCTCTCAACCTGGTATTAGTAAACAAATTCGTTTGCTAGAAGAAGAGCTCGGAGTGGATGTATTTGTCCGCAATGGGAAACGTATTGTCGGTATTACAGAACCTGGTATGCGTATTGTTAAAATGGCGCAAAATGTATTGTTAGAAGCCAAAAACTTACGTGAGGCAGGCCGTGAATTTAGTCATGAAAGTGCAGGTAGTCTCACTATTGCCACCACTCATACTCAAGCGCGTTATGTGTTACCTAACATTATTCATCAATTCGCCCAGCGTTATCCTTTAGTTAAATTAGTGCTCCATCAGGGCAACCCCATTGATGTATCTGAAGAGGTGGTAGCTGGCAAAGCAGACATTGCTATTGCCACTGAAGGGATGGACCAATTTGCTGATTTATGTGTTCTCCCTTGTTACCAATGGAATCGCTGTTTGGTAGTGAAACCTAATCATCCACTGTTAGCAGAAAAGAAGTTAACACTCAAGAAATTAGCTGAGTACCCTTTAATTACCTATGATTTTTCATTCACTGGTCGCTCAAAAATTAATCAAGCCTTTGAGCGTGAAGAGTTAACGCCTAATGTGGTATTAACAGCACTGGATGCAGATGTCATTAAAACTTATGTTGAGCTTGATATGGGGGTGGGAATTATTGCTGCTATGGCTTACGATAAAGAGCGTGATAGTGGCTTAAGAGCCATTGATGTTAGTCATCTTTTTGAAAACAGTACCACTCGTATTGGTATTCGTCGTGGTGCGTTTCTGCGTCAGTATACCTATGACTTCATCGAGCTGTTTGCTCCACAACTGACACCTGATATCGTCCGTGAAGCCATTGTTAAAGAATTGGATGAAGATTAGGATGACAAAACTAGTGAGTGGATTAAGCACCTTCTTTTTTGAAATGATGAAAACGCAGTCCCATTAACCACAAGCTTAAAAAGTAACTCACCGCTGCAATGGTCAATAGAGGAATTAATCGTAATAAGTGTTGTAGAGTATTACCTGTTAGCCATAACGACGCATTACCCTGTCCCCACCATAAAATAGCGCTCATGACGAGTGTTGCAATACCAATCTTAACCAGAAAAACAGCCCATCCTGCTTTGGCATGATAAAGCCCACGTTTTTTTAAGCCTATTAAGAGCCAAGTGGCGTTAATACAGGCACCTAACCCTGTGGCAAGAGCTAATCCTGCGTGAGCAAAAAACTGCATAAAAAGGACGTTCATTAATTGTGTAATAAAAAGAACCATAATGGCGATTTTGACGGGTGTTTTGATGTCTTGTCTGGCGTAAAACCCTGGCGCTAGAATTTTGACACCAATTAACCCGGTTAAACCAAGGCTGTAAGCAATTAAGGCATGATAAACCTGGGTTGCATCAGACTCTAAAAAAGCGCCCCTTAGAAACAGGGTGCTGATAAGAGGAATGCCTGCGACAGCTAACGCTGCTGCTGCAGGAACAGTTAATACGAGAGTTAGTCTTAAACCCCAATCAAGTAAATCAGAATAGCGATCTTCATGCCCTAAACTATGATGTTTAACAAGAGAGGGGAGAAAAATGGTCCCTAAGGCCGCGCCTAATAATCCTGTGGGAAACTCCATTAAGCGGTCGGCATAAAATAGCCAAGAAACACTACCTGTAGGCAGAAAAGAAGCGAAAATAGTACTGACTAACAAACTGATTTGTCCAACAGATACGCCAACAACAGCAGGAGCCATCAATTTTAATACTCGTCTGACTCCCTTATCATGCAAAGCCAAGCGAAAGCGTGGCAGCATATTAATTTGTTTTAAGAAGGGGATTTGAAAAAACAGTTGTAATACCCCACCCATAAAGGCACCCCAAGCCAGTGCCATGATGGGTGCGTTAAGATGGGGCGCTAAAAATAGAGCGCATAGGATAAAGGATAAATTTAATAATACCGGGGTGAAGGCAGGAATCCAGAAGCGATTCCATGTATTTAATATTCCCGCCGATAGCGATACTAAGGTAATAAAAAATATATAAGGAAAAGTAACTCTTAATAAATCAACGGTGGTGTGAAATTTAATACTGTCAGCACGAAAACCTGGTGCTGATAAATAAACAACTTGGGGTGCAAAAATAACGCCTAGTAGGGTGGTGACAAATACCACTACAGCCAGAAAGCTTGAAACATGGTCGATGAGGTTTTTAGCAGAGTCATCACCTTCTTTGGCTTTAGCGTCCGCTAAAAGTGGTACAAAAGCTTGAGAAAAAGCCCCTTCTGCAAATAGACGACGTAATAAATTAGGAATCCTAAAAGCCACAAAGAAAGCATCTGTTAGGCCGCCTGCACCAAAAGCATGGGCAATTACAGCGTCACGAATATAACCTAATATACGTGACAATAAGGTCATACTGCTTGTTTGAGCTAATGCTTTAAGAAGATTCATTATTACAAGTTAAGATAAGTTGTTTTGATGGTTTCGTAAGGTGGTTTAATCTTACCGTATTTAATATCTTGTAAGCGATATTAATTGCCACAGAACACATCAAGAGGGTATGACCTGCACCCAATTTTTAGTTTTATGTTAAATCTAGTAAAGTTCATTTATGTAAAGGAGAATGGACTTGAAGAAGCGATTTACAGAGGAACAGATTATTGGGTTTTTGAAGGAAGCAGAAGCTGGTATTCCTGTAAAAGAGCTATGCCGTCGACATGGTTTTAGCGATTGTTCTTTTTATACTTGGCGTGCCAAGTTTGGAGGAATGACAATACCGGATGCTAAAAAGCTGCGGGATTTAGAGTCTGAGAACAGTAAATTAAAGAAACTGTTGGCTGAGGCTATACTGGACGCTGAAGCCTTAAAAGTGGCTCTTGGACGAAAGTACTAAGCCCACAAGACAAACGCGAGGCTGTAAAGCTTATGTGCCAGACTACGGCTATTTCTGAGCGACGTGCCTGTTATCTTGTGGGTATATCAAGAACTGTTCTTCATTACCAGCCTGTAAGTGGGATAAAGAATCAGGAACTACAGCAACGTATTGTTGATCTTGCCCATGAGAGACGTCGATTTGGTTATAGACGTATTCATGCTTTATTAAGACGAGAAGGAGTAGAAGCCAACCATAAAAAGGTATTCCGTCTTTATCAGGAAGCGGGGTTGGCTGTTAAACGTAGACGTAAGAGACATGGCGTGATGGTACAAAAGCAGAGCTTATCCTTACCCAGTAGCCCTAATGAGGTATGGTCTATGGATTTTGTATCAGATGCCCTAGCCAGCGGAAGAAGGGTTAAAGCATTGACCATTGTGGATGATTTTACTAAAGAGTCTATTGATATTGCTCTTGAACACGGTATATCGGGACAACAGGTGACCCGTATACTGGACAAGCTATTTACTTTAGAGGTGCTCCTAAAGCCATTCGAACGGATCAAGGGCCGGAATTCACAGGTAAAGCACTAGATCAATGGGCTTATAGGCATGGGGTAGAGTTACGTTTAATACAACCTGGGAAACCTACCCAAAATGCCTATATAGAAAGTTTTAACGGTAAATTCAGGGATGAATGCTTGAATGAGCATTGGTTCATGAGTTTAAAAGAAGCGAGAGTACTTATTAATGCTTGGCGAAAAGATTACAACGAGCATAGACCACATAGTGCTCTGAACTATCAAACGCCAGCAGAGTTTGCGGCAGCATTTAGGTCAAAGCAAACAGGGTCAGTATTACAGGAAAAGAAGGATGTTTAACAGAATTTTACTAGATCGATACTGAGACTATAAATGGGGGCAGGTCAGTTTTATTAGAAATGAAAAGAAGATTTGGTATTTAATATATATTTATATTTTATAGCTTAATTGCTCATTATAATTTTATACTTAGGGACGTACTGCAAATACTTAAGTTTTATTTGTTATATTGTCTACATGTTAATATGAAGGTTTTGTGACAGATTTTATTACTTTTAGCGAGGAATCCAAAGAATTGCTAAGTTTAAATAATGAATATTATTGTTTTAAAAAACTGGAAATTCATATCCAGGTATTTTTTTTACATCAACATAATCGATCTGATCACTATCAAGAAATTCATGGGCATATTTTTCATAAATTTTTTCAGAGACAAACAAATTAAAGATATCTGGATCAATATGGTTTTGGAGTTTAAATTTACCTAAAATTTCTAAAGCTTCGCTGAGAGTTTTTCCTTTTTTATATGGTCTATCTTTAGCAGTAAGTGCCTCAAAAATATCTGCTATAGCAATACAACGAGCTTGTAGTGATAATTCGTCTTTTGTTAAGCCTCTTGGGTAACCTGTTCCATCCATTTTTTCATGATGTCCGCCAGCATATTCAGGTACATTTTTAAGGTGCTTAGGCCACGGTAGTGCTTCTAGCATATTTATTGTCGTTTCAATGTGCTTATTAATCACTGCCCTTTCTTGGCTATTAAGAGTGCCTTTTTTAATATTAAGGTTTTCATGTTCATCTTTACTTAATATGGGTAAATTTTGGTTATTGATATTGATGTTATAACTGTTTGCAATTTTTTTTAATCGCTCTTCATCTTCTAGGCTCATGTGTTCAGAACCAAGATTTATTCTTTCCAAGAAATTAAAGTCTGAATCTACTTGACTAATAGTCTCATTAAATTCATTGGCATTTATTTGATTTTTCAACAATTTTATTTCGAGATCTTTTTTAAATAGATTAAAACGTAACTCAATTAACTCTATACGATCAATAATTGATTCTAATTTTGTAGATTTATCTACAATATGAATGGGGGTGCCAATTTTTCCACAATCATGTAAAAGGGAAGCTATTTTTAATTCGTATCTGTCTTTATCTGTTAGGGTAAACTCTTTAAATGGATATGAGTTTGTATCATGTAATGCGTTAGCAATTAACTCGGTTAGCCTTGGTACTCTGTTACAGTGTTTTCCTGTATAGGGAGATTTATCATCTATCGCTGTATTTATTAGACAGATAAATGATTCGAATAACTGTTCTAGTCTTTTTATTAATTGTTTTTGAGTAGAAGCAGAGGCAACCAAAGAACATAGTGATGCAACCACTGACTCATCATTATGTGTGTAAGAAACAATTTCTTCATTATGAACAGGATTTATTAGTTGTAATATGCTAATGACTTCATTTTCGTGATTACATATAGGTACTGTTAGCAAAGAAATGGTTGTGTAATTTAATTCTGTATCAGTACTTTTGGTGCCTGAAAAATCGTAACTTATATCATCATTTATATTGTCAATATTTATTATCGATTTTTGGTGATAACTGTTTAAAACTGCTCTGTTTAACAAAGGCTTAAAGTTATCATCGTAGAGAGGTATTGGATCAATTGTTATTTTTTCTCCAGATATCCCACCCTGGTGAAGATTAAGACTTTTTGTTTTTAATATTTCGAATTTTAAAAATTTATCTTCCGTAACGTTATATATTGTCCCACCATCTGAATTTGTTATACCCATTGCGGTATCAAGAATAATTTCTAAAAATTTAGTAGTGTTCTTCTCTTTTGTTAATAAATTTATTAGTTCTAGTAACTCTTGTGTGTTTAAATATGATTTCATTTTGTGATGTATATACAATTAAAAATATTTTGTTACATAAGTATACTAGTTTGGATATTATCTTTTTATTAATCATTAATAAATATTTATTATGAGTCGTTATAAGAAATTCTTTTTTTATGTTTCTTTTTTATCGATTCTTGCCTTTTCCTTCAATGTGAATGCTAATCCAATTGATAATTTGAGAAGCTTAATTCACCAGAAGCGCTTTGATGAAGCATTTGATTTAGGTTTAAGTCATGAGCAGTTAATAGGGAATCCTAAATTCGATTATTATTTTGCTATTGCAGCCATTGATAGTGGTCATGCTGCAATAGGAATTACGACTTTAGAGAGATTATTGGCTATTTATCCAGAAAATGATAAGGCTCGTTTAGAATTAGCCAGAGCTTACTTTTTAACAGAAAATTATGAAAAAGCTAAAATTGAATTCAACAAAATATTAGAAAAGAAAATACCGCGCAAGTTAAAAACCACAATAAAGAGATACTTGTTTGATATTGATCAGCATGATCCTGTAACACGTACTACTAAAAGTGGCTATTTGAATATCATGGTTGGGCAGAATACAAACTCTATTACCGAAACGTTGGGGAGTATGGATTCATCATGGTTATACAACGTAATTTCTCCTGTTTATTCGTCTTCAGTGTATGGAACGCAATCTGGTTATTTAGACGGCAGTGTTGGTTATTTGTTGTCAAGTCATTTAACGTCATCATGGCGATATATTATTGATTTAAACGGTAATTATAGGAACTACACTCTTAATAATTATGATCAAAGATCAACGTCCACGGTCTTTGGCTTGGCAAATACAAGAGATGATAATGAATTTACAATTCTGTCTAATATAAGCCAAGATGGGCTTAATGGTGGAGATTTAAGGTCTGTATATAGCATTAAAACCGGATGGAACAAGAATCTTAATCGAAATACAGTATTAAAGTCGTCCATTACTTATTCCATGTTGAGGTACAACAATACATTATCCCCTACCTTTAATTCAAATATGCCTGTCATCAGTATTGGCGCTTCACAATGGGTCGGTGGTAAACATGGTTTAAAGTTTGATATAGAAATGAGTGGGGCTCAGGAAAGGAACCTACAAGCGCAAAACAGTTTATCAAGAAATATTTTGGGTGGAAAAATGGGTGTGGCCTCTATTATCCATGGCAATCTAACTTCTTATTTATCAGCAGGTTATTATAAAAGTAATTATTGGACTTCTCAGATAAACCCCTTATTAGCAAATCAAATAAGACAAGATAGACTATTAACGCTTGACTTGTCACTGAAGTTAAAATTAGATCGATCTTTCAGTATAGTTGGTAATTTATCAAGGATAAGTAATAACTCAGAATATATTTCCTCTGTTTTTGCTCAAAATGAATATGGAGTTGGTGTTAGTTACTCTTGGTAATAATTTTACTTAAGCACATCTTTTTACTATTAACCATTCATTTCTCATATAAGATAATTTTACTTGTTTTATCTATTACTAAAGTTATAGTTTTTTTGGCGCCTTCACTTCTTGTCATCAATAGTTAATAATTGACCTACTTATAAAAATTACTGGTAAATGATTAATTATGGCTGACGTTACTACCACAGATTCCAGCGAAGGCTCATCTCAAATAAACTCTGATGCTCAGCATTTAGATAATCTGACATCATTGCAACAGTCGCAGCCAACGATTAATAGTAACGTTCAGCAAACCAATCAGGCCACTCATCAGGTCGCAAGTCAGGATATTATCGCACCAGATAATCCTAGCATCGTAAATAAACCAACTGAATCTAGTGTTCCTAAAAGTAACCCGACTGAATCTGATTTTCGGTTACAAATTCAAGAAAATACGTCTAGTTCTTCAGTAGACAACCAAGTCAAATCCGTTCAAATAGGAACTAGTGATGGCAATGACGTAAATTTACATACAAATTTACTCAATCAAAATTTACTTAATAATGGCAACAGCAATTTTAATACTATTGGTGCTAATGCAAGAAACCAAGCCATTAACGCAAATGGTGTCGCGCCTCCACACGTTGGTGTGGGAACGTCTAAAAGCGTAGGATCAAATGCATCATCAGCTACGGTTGCTAGTGTTGGGTCAAGTAGTTCAGCGTCTCAACAGGCGGTTCAAGTCAGCACGAGTTCGACCGGTACTACAGATGCTTCATCGAGTAGTAGTTCATTATCAAGTTCTGTTGCGTCTAACACAAACACACAAACAAATAATTTTGCTTCAACACCTTATCTAGCCCCTAATGAAACGACTAATTTTAAAGGCGCTTTGACACATGGTAGTACAACCAGTGGTACAGAAGGCTCTACAAACTCGTTTACAGGATCAATTCAGTTAAACGGGTCTTTATCTGTTTCAACAGCTGGTACAACTACTGGCCACTATGGCACGTTGACGCTGAATGCGAATGGCAGCTACAGCTACAGTGTGAATGAAAGTGCGATGGAGCATGTCCAGCACGGCACCACGGTGAATGATACGTTTACCTATCAGGTTGAGGACAGTCATGGCAATACGTTGAATCAGACGTTGACGATGACGGTGTCGCCGGACAATGACACGACAGGGTTTACGGCGCAGGCGAGTGTGACGGCGGCGCAGGATGGAGGAAGTGCGGTCAGCGGTCAGATCACTTTGAGCACGAGCGAGAGTGGCGAGACGTTGAGTGTGGTGACGGGTAGTGGCACGAGCGAGTCGCTGACGGGCAGTTATGGCACGTTGACGCTGAATGCGAATGGCAGCTACAGCTACAGTGTGAATGAAAGTGCGATGGAGCATGTCCAGCACGGCACCACGGTGAATGATACGTTTACCTATCAGGTTGAGGACAGTCATGGCAATACGTTGAATCAGACGTTGACGATGACGGTGTCGCCGGACAATGACACGG